>NZ_JBVILR010000008.1:105169-191031 GCF_055580265.1 Streptomyces sp. NPDC032091
TTTTTTTCCCCTTTCCCGGGGGGGTGAGTTTTTTTTTGGTGCATTGGGGTTTCTTCCCCCGGTGTTGTGGCCCCCCCCTTTGGGGGGGGGGTGCGCCCCACCGCCGTTGTACTTCCCGGGTGGAAGCGGATGCCGCGGGTATGCGAGGCGACAACCGGGACGGTCGTCGTGACGCAGCAGGGAACCTGCTCACCTCCACCGATCGACGGCCGCCCCGGCCCGGGGCTTGGGTACGGGTGCCGCAAGCAAGCCTGACCAGCGCATTCGGGCTACGGAGGGGGATCCAGGGCATCTGAGCGGACAGCCCGCGCCCCTCGCCTCGGCGCAGCCCCCGTTCCCGACGCCGGACAGAGGAGCCGCACCCGCTGCATGCCGGGCAGGGGGCGGCACCGCCGCCCGCACCACACGCTACGGAACCGGCGCGAGGCCTTGGTACACGCCGTAAGAGCAGCAGGCCGCCCTTGACCATGACCCCACCCTTACTACGCCTGCGTGCCGAGGTCGCCCTCGACGACGGTCTGGGTGATGCGGGGCCGGCCCCACAGCGCAAGGAGTTCGTTGGCGAGGCCTGCGACGGCCAGGGGATCCTCGTCGAAGGGCCCGTTGACAGCGGCCGCCAACAGGCCCTGCGGGACGGCGTCCGCATCCAGGACGGCACTCCACTCCCGGGAACCAAGCTCCAGGTATTCGAGCCCGCTGAGCGCCGCGATCTCGGCAGGGTCGGTGAGCGTCCCGGGCTCGGCAACAAGGGATCGGAGTCGGGGCAGCCCGATCAAGGGCGCGAGGCTGACCGGGCGGCCGCCGCGTGCGCCCAGTCTCAGGGCTTCCAGGCCGGGGTGCACGGAGCCCTCCAAGGTTTCCTGATCGCAGGCGAACGAGGTCACCGCCGGTGCGTGGGGCTCTGCGCCGCCGGGTTCCGTGGGGGGCCGGTCGAGCAACAGGTCGGTCAGGGAGTGGGCGAGGAGGCGGGCGCCGATGTCCTCCTCGTGGGATATGAGGATGACCTGCCCGATGTGCCCGCGGGGGCCCGGAGTCAGATCGATGGCCAGTCGGTCGCCGCCTCCGTTGTCGGCGAACGCGATCCAGCCCGGTGAGCCGGCCAGCCCCTGCACCGCGGCCGAAGGCGGTGTCTGGACCGCTTCCATCGCCGCGCGGTGCCAGGGGCACTCGCGGGTTGTCGCCTCGGCGACGTAAAGGCCTTCCAGGTCGAAGAGTTCGCAGCGCACCGCCTCGGAATGGCGGCTCGCCGCCTCGTAGTCGCCCCTCCAGTCCGCCCACTGGGCCCGCGTCACCCGGTACAGGGCCTTGAGCTCCTCGGGCAGAGGAATGCCCAGACGCGACTCGGCCGCCGCGATCTCGGCCTCGGTGGCGCCGACCGCGCCGGGCAGACGCCCGCGCACCGTCCGTTCGAGCAGCGCCGGGTCCGCCGAAGGCCCCGGCACCGCCCGCGGCGCTGGCTCCGGAAGGCGCCGCCAGGGCTCCGGGAGCGCTTCCTCGACCAGGACGAGCGCCCCAGGATTGAACCCGGCGCCCAGCTCCACCGCCCTGCCGGGTATCAGGAGGTGGAGCCGGGTACGTCCCGTCGCATCCGTCTCCATCACGAACGTCACGCCACTGATACCGTCCTTCACCAGGACGTCGACCACCCGCAGCACACCGTCGTTGTGCATCTGCTGCAGGGGCACACTCCAGCCGCTGCGCGTGATACGGCCCACCACCCGACCGCCCGGCGCGGCAAGCCGGTCCGCGTTCTCCGCCCACAGAAGCCGCAGCAGCGGCTCCCATGCGGCGAATGCGTGGATCGACGAGCGGTGAATGTCTTGATCGTTCATGACGCTGACCGTACCCGGGGCATCTGACACCTGGCCCTCCCGCCAGGTGGCTGGAACAGCTGCGAGCCGCTCGGCCGCGGGACGCAGCAGCTCCCGGTACAGCTCTTGCCGTGCCCGCGTCCGCTCTGCACGAGGGCGAGGACGCGGTCTCGGCGGCGGTTGCCGCTCGTGTCGGGGCCGATGAACACGCGCGCCAGCAGGGGCACCGTCGGCGCGCTCTCGTACAGCTGCTCGTCGCTGTCCGCGTCCTCGGCCGCAGGGGCCGGGTCGGGGAACCGGAAGAGACGCCGGAAAGGGGCTGTCGGCGTGCGCTGGCTGGCTGGTCGGCCTGCACTCCGACCCGGGACCCGGCCAAGGCACCTCCTGCGGCCCATGTGCCGCCGACGTCAGCCGACGCCTACGGTGGCCAGATCTGTGGTCCCGTCGGTGGCGATGGCACGCTGGGCCGGGGCGAGCTGGATGGCTCCGGCGCAGACCGTCTGGTAGCGCTTGAACTCGGCGGTGTCCTTGTCTACGACGGCGGAACCGCCCACCTGGTAGCGGGGGCTCAGGCCCCGGATTCCCGAACAGCAGGTCCGCCGCCTGTTCCCGACAACTGATCTGGAGCGTCGAGCCGGACGGACAGAGTCGGTAGTGAGCTGGGCGTGGGCACGCAGTGACGGGTGCTCACGCCCAGCAGAGCTTGCTCGTCAGCAGCCGCTGCCGTAGGTCACGAAGGCATACCACGGCGGCGGGGAGTCATTGTCCTGCACATACACCGAGACGCAGAGGTAGTCGTTGTTCCCGGCCGGGCCGTAGTAGTAGTAGCCGTAGCCGTTGTGGGGCGCCACGGCCGTCGTTCCGCTGCCCCAGGTGTATTCGGTGTCGTGGCCGGTCTCGGCACCGCTGCTCCGCCACCACTGGCGGATCCCGACGAAGCAGTGGTCGCCAGCCTGAGAGTAGATCTTTCCGGTGACGTGGTTGCTGGTCCAGTTGGTGTAGCCGTAGCAGGCTGGACCGCCATCCCCGAGTTGGACGGCCCAGTTACCACCGTTGGCCATGGCGGCGCTCGGCGCGATGGCGAGCACCGCACTGCTCAGACCGGCAACGATTCCGGTCTTGAGTGCCTTCGACAAAGCAGGCACGACTTCCCCCGTCCTGTTGGGTCGGTGGCCACCGCCACCTACTCGACCAGTGCTGTGCGACTGGCGATCCTCCCAGGAGGGACTGACGCGGATAAGGATTCTTCGGGCCATGCCGAGAGCGGCCCAGCTCGCACCTTCAGCCGCAGGAGTGAGCTGGGGGCACAGCCTGCTCCGGCCGCGAGTCGCCGCCTCATGGTGGCAGTTCCTGAGAACCAACCCCCACAGGACGGACTCAGGAGGTCAGCGTCCCGGTAGCAGGCGCCGGTCGTCACCGGGAGCAGCAGGGGGCCGCCGGTGGTGGCGTCGGGCCGGATGGCCTGTTCGAGAGCAGCCCGATGGCCAGCCGCGCACCGGCACGGCGGGAGACGACCCCCAGGCCCGCGCCCCCTGCGAGCCCCGGGCTACCTCGTCCAGCGTCACATCACTCCTCGTTGAGCCAGCCGCATACGTAGTACTGCTGGTCCGCGTCCCGCTCGATGATCCACTGGTTGAGGACGTCGCCGGCGAGTTGCCCGGTGTCGGGGTTCCGTCGGGTGATCTTCGCTTCCACGCTGAGCTGGTCCATGCCGGCGGGGATCTCGTAGGGCTGGAGTTCCCACCGGTCCACGAAGTAGCCGTTGAGGAGGAACCCGAGCAGCCCGGAACGCAGCCGGGGGCAGGTGCCCCGGCGCAGCGAGGTCATGTCGTGGTCGGCCAGACCGTTCATGTAGAGCGCGAAGACGCGCTCCACGGCTTGACGGTCGAGAGGAGCGTGCGAGGGCTTCGGCGTGGGCGTCGGCTTGGGCGTCAGGGTCCCCGGGGAACTGTTCACGGAGGGTGTGACAGGGGAGGTCGACGGGGGCGGGGAGTGCTGAGTGGGCGCCGCGGAGCCGGCCGCGCGGGTACGGCCGTCGTCGTCGGCGCCGGACCGGGACTCCGGTAACCACCAGGGCACCGCCATCAGCACGGCCACCACGGCCCCCGCCAGGAGGGCCAGCCGATATCCCAACGGCCGGGAACGACGGGCCCGGGCCGGCGGGCTGAGTAGTTCCGCTCCGGGGGCCGTACCCAGCCGCACCGTGGATGCGGAGGTCGGGGTGGGCTCCCGCCGGGAGGGTCGCGGCCCGCCCGCCGGTCCGGCGAGCAGGTCGTACGCCTCCTCGGCGGTGAGGCGTTGCGCCGGGTCCTTGCGCAAGAGTCCCGTCAGCACGGGGGCGAGGTCTCCGGCGCGGACGGCGGGGGCGGGTTCCTCGGTGGCGATGGCGACGAAGACGGCCCAGGAACCGGAGCCGCCGAACGGAGGGTGTCCCTCCACAGCGGTGAACAGCGTCGCGCCCAAGGACCACAGGTCGGATTCGGCGGTCGCGGGGAGGCCGCGCACCTGCTCGGGTGACATGTAGGACGGGGTGCCCATGAGGGCTCCCGACCGGGTAAGGCCGGGCTCCCCCTCCACGGCGGCGATCCCGAAGTCGGTCAGCACCACCCGGTCGCCTTCGAGCAGCACGTTGGCGGGTTTGATGTCCCGGTGGGTCACGCCGGTGGCGTGCACGGCGCGCAGCGCGTCCAGGATCTCGCGGCCGATCCTGGCCACCCGGGCCGGGGGAAGCGGACCGTCCTCCTCGATCAGGTCGTCAAGGGAGCGGCCGCGGACGAGTTCCATCACGATCCACGGGCGGCCCTCCTCGTCGGCTATCCGGTCGTGGACGGTGATCACCCCTGGGTGTTTCAGCCTGGCGGCCGCCCGCGCCTCACGGTCGAGGCGGCCGATCCATGCCTCGCGCCCGGAGGTGTCGAGGCCGTCGGGGAATCGGAGCTCCTTGAGGGCGACCTCTCGGCCGAGGTGTTCGTCGTGGGCTCGCCAGACGGTTCCCATGCCGCCCTGGCCGAGCAGTTCGGCCAGCCGGTACCGGCCGGCCAGCAGTCGTCCGCGATCGTGAGTCACGATCAGGAACCTAGCCCACACCCCTGCCCGTGGTGAACGCCCCCCGGCCGGACCGTGACCGACGCCCTGCCGCTCTCACCGTAGGTGGTCCAGGCACCCGTCCTGACCAGCCGAAACCGCCTGGACCGGCCGCTGCCGCCGGCGATCGCCAGCGGCAGCGGTGTCCGCGGCGACGTGCCGGGCCGGCTGCGTCTGCTCGTAGGCGTGGCCGACGCGCAGGAGCGTGGGCTCGCCGAGGGGACGGCCGAGCAGCTGCATGCCGATCGGCATGCCGGCCGAGTCGTGGCCGACCGGAACGGTCAGCGCGGGCACTCCGGTGATGTTGGCGGGGGCGCAGAGGCGCACGTAGGCGTCGGAGACGCCCTCGACGGTTCCGTCGGGCCAGGTGACCGTCGCCTCGTCGGCGCCGACCGCGGGCATCGGGACGCTCGGGGCGGCGATCACATCGACCTGATCCAGCAGCCGGGCCCACTCGGCGCGCATGAGCGTGCGGGCGCGTTGCGCACGCAGGTAGTCCCCGGCGCTCATCAACTCGCTTGCCTCCAGGAGGATGCGTACGTCCTCCTGGTACAGCTCGGGGACCGTGCGCAGGCTGCCCTCGTGGTACGCGCCGGCCTCCGGCACCATCAGGCCCCACTGGGTGGCCTGGATGTAGCGGGTCATCGGGATGTCGACCTCGATGAGCCGTGCGCCCAGGGATTCCAGCTGCCCGATGGCGTGCCGGACGGCGGCCTCCACCCGCGGGTGGACGTGGTCGAAGTAGTAGGTGCGCGGCAGGCCGATGCGCACCCCCGTCAGGTCCGTGCCGGCACCGGGCCGGTAGTCCGTGGCGGGCACGGACAGCGAGGTGGGGTCGCGCGGATCGTGTCCGGCCAGTGCGGTCAGGACCAGGGCGGCGTCCTCGACAGTGCGGGTGATCGGGCCGACGTGGTCCAGCGACCAGGACAGGGAGGTCACGCCGTGGCGGGGGACGAGACCGTAGGTCGGTTTGAGGCCGACGACGCCGTTGAGTGCGGCGGGCACCCGGATCGACCCTCCGGTGTCGGTGCCCAGGGCGAAGGTCGCGGTGCCCGATGCGACGGCGACCGCGGAGCCGCCGCTGGAACCACCGGCGATCCTGCCGCGGTCCCAGGCGTTGCGGGTCTGCGGGGTGGTCAGGCCGAAGGCGAACTCGTGGGTGTGGGTCTTGCCGAGCAGGACCGCGCCGGCCTCGCGCAGACGCGCGGCGACCGTGCTGTCCGCCGTCGCGCGGTGGTCGGCTCGCACCCGGGAGCTTGCGGTGGTGGCCATCGCGCGGACGTCGATCAGGTCCTTGAGTCCCATGGGGATGCCGTGCAGCGGTCCCCGGTATCGGCCGTGCGTCGCTTCGTGTTCGGCCTCGCTCGCCGCCCGGCGTGCCTGCTCCGCGGCGACCTTGACGTAGGCGCCGAGGTGCGGTTCCACTGTCTCGATGCGATCGAGGACGGAGTCGACCAGTTCGACGGGGGACAGTCGCCGGGCACGGATCGCGTCTGCGGCGGCGGCGAGGGACAGCTCATACGGCTGCATCGTGCGGCTCCTGTCCGGCGCGGTAGGCGGCGGCGGGCGGGACGTCCGCGAAGTCCAGCTCGCGCAGGACCGCGACGACGGCGTGGATGTGATTGGCGACCGCGGCGACCGCGGCGTGGCGTTCGGCGGGCAGTACGAGCCCGGCGCGGGCGGCCCAGCGGGCGGCCTCCGGGGGTGTGAGTTCGACGGTGGACATGGATGTTCTCCTTCTCGGTCGAGGTGGGAGCGGCGGAGTGTCCGAGGCCGTAAAGGCCAATAGTTTGCTTTAGGTAGCTGGCAGGCGCCACGGATACTCGGGCCGGCGCGGGGAGGCGAGGGCGGCACCGGCCGCGTGATCAGGTCGCGGTGGCCGGGATCTCGCGGCCGTGCTCGGCGAGCAGCCGGTAGCGGCCGTTTTCCCGGCGGACGGTGCCGGCGGTGGGCTGCGGGAAGTGGGTGCCCAGCAGCAGCGCGTCGGTGTCCGCCAGGGCGTCGAGCAGCCGGGCGCGGGTGCGGATCGCCTGGGCCGGGTCGGTGTCGACGCAGCTGTGCACGTGGGGGTGGGACAGCTGTACGGGGTGGTGGATGCTGTCGCCGGTGATCAGCGCCTGGCGGTCGCCGCCGCGCAGCTCCACGGCGACCTGCCCCGGGGTGTGGCCCGGGGCCGGGACCAGGAGGACACCGGGCGCCACCTCGTGCCCCTGCTCGGGCACGTCCACGAGGTCGTACTGCCCGGCGTCGCGCACGGGGTGGACGGAGTCACGGAACATCTGGCTGCGCGCCTCGTCCAGGTCGGTGGCGGCCCAGTGGTCCCATTCGGTACGGCTGGTGAGGTAGCGGGCGTTGGGGAAGGTGGGGACCCAGTCCCCGCCGGCGAGGCGGGTGTTCCAGCCGACGTGGTCGGTGTGCAGGTGCGTGGTGATCACCAGGTCCACGGACTCGGGCGGGAAGCCGGCCGCCGCCAGGCGCTCCGGGAAGTCGGTGTCGAGACCGTTCCAGGCCGGGCTGGCGCGGGTCTTGGCGTTGCCGATGCCGGTGTCCACGACGACCCGCAGCCCACCGGCCTCCACCGCGAAGCTGTGGCTCGCCAGCCGCGGGACGTCGGCGTCGGCGAAGTCGGGGCGCAGCCACGGCGCCTGGTCCAGCACCTCCTTGGTGGCGTCCGGCAGCAACCAGGGTCCGGTCTCCCGCGGCAGTTCGATCTCGTCGACGCGGCGTACGGCGATGTCGCCGAGGCTCCATCCGGTGGTGGTGAGGGGGGTGGCCTGACGGGGTGTGGCGGTGCTCATCGGTGGGTCCTTTCGGGTGGGGCGGGCGGGGTGGGAGGTCGGGCCGGGTCAGGCGGTCCGGGGCCGGCGCACGGCGCGGATGAGGCCGATCAGGGTCAGCGGGACGACCGTCACGGCGTAGAGCGAGACGGTGGTCTGCAGGCCGTACAGATTGGTCAGCAGGCCGGCGAGGGCGGCGGGGATGCTCATGGCCAGGTAGCTGAGGACGTAGTAGGCAGCGAGCGTGCCGGCGCGTTCGCCTGGGGCGGCCGGGGGCAGCAGCAGGCGCAGGGCACCCTGGGTGACGGCGCCGAAGCCCGCCCCGGCCAGGGCGGTGCCGACGAACAGCGCGAGCAGGCTGTGCAGTTGCGGGCCGCTGAGGGTCAGCAGGGATCCCGGGATCAGGAGCGCGGTGCCGGCGAGGGTCACGGTGCGGGCGGGCAGCGCCCGGGCGGCGTAGCCGGCCGGGAGGCGGGGGCGACGGTGATCGTGGGGCGCAGTGAGTGCCGGGCGCCGGGGTGGGGGCGGGCGGTCTCGGCCGGCAGCGCCCCGGCGAGGACCGGGCGCCGGCCCAGGTGGTCCGAGAGCGTGCCCGCGGTCAGCAGTGTCAGCAGCAGCGCGAGCGCGTAGGCGCTGAACACGACGGTGAGCGTCATGGCCGCGAAGGGCCAGGCGGCCTGGCAGAGCGCGTAGAGCGGGGTCGGTGCGCTGGAGGCGGCCAGCAGGGTGGTCAGGACCGAGGCGTGTAGCGGGAACGCGCCACGGCGGCTCAGCACGGGCAGGTGGCGGGGACGGGAGGGCCGGGCGGCGACGCTGGTCATGGAAGCACCTCCGAGCCTTAAGGCGAATGCTTTGCGTTAAGCACTCTAGGCTCGCGTCGCCCTGAAACGCAAATATTTAGCTTTTAGCGGGGTGGGAGGGGTGCTCTACGACCGAGCGCCATCCCCACCAGGTGATCGGTGTAGGCCTCCGAAAGGTCCGAGGGGCGGAACAGGATCCGATACATCAGGGGGGCGACGACGACGTCCAGCAGGGTCTCCACGTCGGGCACGGCCTCCCCGCGCCCGGCCGCGCGCACCCCGACGGCCTTCAACTGCTCGGCGGCGTAGTCGGAGCAGCGAGCCGCGTTGCCCTGCTCGGGGTCGCCCAGCAGGGCGTCACGGATGTACGTGCGGCCCGCCGTCGAGGACATCTCCTCGGCGAACTGCACCGCCCACGCCTCCAGGTCCGCCCGCAGGCTACCGTGGTCCGCCGGCGGGGCGTCGGGGCGCAGCCGCTCGACGGCCACGTCGGACAGCAGTTCCCGCAGGTCTCCCCAGCGCCGGTAGACGGTGGACGGCGTGACTCCCGCACGGGCGGCGATCAGCGGCACGGTGAGCGCGTCCCGCCCCAGTTCCGCCTCCAGATCTCGGACGGCCTGGTGCACGGACTGCTGGACGCGGGCGCTGCGCCCGCCGGGGCGTGTGGTCGCTCGGGAACTCATGCACACAGCTTAATGCGAAGGAGTTGCGTCGGGCTGGACGTCGACCTGCGCCGGACCACCACGAGAACTGGCCCCACCCGGCCGCCACGCGGTACCGGCATGCGGCCCAGGGAAAAGCCGCGGGCAGTCACTTCGCCGAGGGGCCGACTCCGCACTTCGGGGCAGAAAAATGATCATGGGGAGGGGAGGAACACACGGTCGAAATACCATCCCTGTAGAGAGGACGGAGGGCAGAGGGTGATGAGTGTGACTGAGAGTTGGTCGCGTGTGATGACTCTTCTTCGGGAGCACGCGCCGGCCGATCACGCAGATCTGCCAGGGCCAGCTACGGAGCAGATGCTCGCAGCAGCCGAGGAACGGATGGGGATCTCCCTGCATGGGGACCTGCGGACCTGGCTGTTGCAGAACAGTCTGGATCTGCCAGAGGGAGACGTCGACGACGAAGTGGCATGCTGCGGCTTCGACGGGTTCCCCGACGAGGGAAGCTTCTTTCTGGGCATCCGGGCGGTGGAGAGGCTCTACGCCAACCGCTCCACGTCCTGCGGATTCGACCCTCCGGACCAGCCGAACTCCCCGTTCTGGCGTAATGAGTGGATCCCGTTCCTGTCGGACCAGGACGGCTGGACGGGAAAGTTCGTCGATGTGCGGGACGGGCGCGTTGGCCGCTGGTTCGTGGGTGACCCCACGGTCACGGGCGAGTACGAATCGATGGCCGAGTATTTCGACTCCGTAGCGGAGACGCTGACGAGGATCGCCGATGGAAGCTCACCGGTTTGTCGGTTCACCGAAGGTCGACTTGTCTGGTCGTGAGACGGCTCCCAACTGGATGACGGCCATTGACGTTCCAAGGTGAGGATGGCTGCGGCGATGACGGTCATCCGGTGGGGGCTGCGGCGGGCCCGGCGGAGGATCTGCCAGGACTTGAGTCGCGCGACGCTTCGTTCGACCGGTGCTCGTGCCGCCGACAGGGCTCGGTTGATCGCCCGCTGGGTTGTGGTGAGGTCTTGGCCGGGAAGCCGTCTGATGGGCGTGGTCACCCGGGGGTCGGTCCCGATATAGGCGCACTCGGCGAGCGTCCCGTCGAGCAGGAGGTGATCAGGATCCGTCTCGCGCAGGACCCGCAGCAGACTGGGCGCCCGGCGGGACAGGTGATCGACGACGGCCGGGACGTGCTACGGGCTGTCCCGTAAATGATCTCCGAGCCGCCGGGGGGGGTGGGCCGCTGTGTGGGCCGCTGGCCTATCCGGCCAGGGCGAGGTTGTGCAGCCGGGCGATGCCGAGCAGGGCGTGGTGGACGCCGTCGCCTTTGAGCCGGCAGTCGCGGAGGATCTTCCAGGTCTTCATGCGGGCGAAGACGTGCTCAACACGGGCCCGCACCTGCTGGTGGGACCTGTTGTGGTCCGCTTTCCAGGCCGGGAGTTCGCTCTGGCCGCGCTCGCGGCGGTGCGGGATCACGAGTCCGGTGCCCGGGTAGCCGCCGTCGGCGATCGTGAGGGTCTTGCCGACGGCGGCCTTGGCCCCGGATTCCTCCCACGCCTTGCAGTCGTTGCGGTTTCCGGCGAGTGGTCGGCCGACTACGACGACCAGGCGGGTGTCCGCGTCGATGACGACCTGGTGGTTGGTGGAGTACCGGTAGTTCTTCGACCGCTCGGCGATGACGTGGTCGCGGGTGGGGACCAGAGTGCCGTCCACGATGAGCACGGTGTCCTTCGCGAACCGCTTGCGGGGCTGGAGGGCGAGCATCGGTCCGGGGTGGTCGATGATGCGGTCCGCTGCCGACTTGGAGATCCCGAACGGCCGGGCCAGCTGACGCATCGTCAAGTTGGTGCGCCAGTACGCCGTGACCAGCAGCGTTCTGTCTTCCAGCGGCAGGCTCCACGGTCTGCCCCGGCGGATGGCATCGACCCCCGCGCGACGCAGCGCCGTCACCAGTTTCGTGAACTGGCGCGGGCTCAGCCCGGTGAACGGGTCTATCCAGGACGGATCCGACGCCGTGATCACACCAGTCACAGCCAGATCATTCCACTGTGGCCGCCCCCTCCGACCGGTAAGGGTGGGGCCCAGATGCGAAGGCGAGGATGTCGCGGACTGCCTCGCGCAGGCTGCCGAAGTGGCGATGCACGCCGTCCGCTGCCGTGGGGGCGTTGACGCCCCACACTGCCATCCCGGCACGCAGCCCGGACTGCACCCCGGAGGGGGCGTCCTCGATGACCAGGCAATTCTCCGGTTGGGTACCAAGTTGAGCGGCTGCCTGCAGATACGGCACCGGCGACGGCTTGCCTTCCGCCACAGCGGCCGCATCCACGACAACCTTCGGGACCGGCAGGCCCGTCCGCGCGAAACGTCCACGTACCCGGTGCTCGTAATTCGAGGTCACCAGTGCCCAGGTCCCGGGCTCCAGCGCGCTCAGCAGCTCCGACGCGCCATCGAAGGCCGTATAGGTGCCGGACCGGACGTCCTCGTCTTCCAACTCGTGCAGTGCGGCTAGGCACTCCCGGGGATTCTGGTCCGGGGCAACCTGCGCGAACGTCTCCATGGGCCTCGTCCGCAGCGCCACTCGGTAGACCTCAACAGGGTCCAGCCCGTACCGCTCTGCCCACGTGCGCCAGACCAGGCGCTGATTGTCCACGGCATCGATCAACGTGCCATCGACATCAAACAGGACATATCTCATCACATCGGGGCGAGCGGGTTCGCTGATCACGCCTCGATCATGCCATCAGGCCCTGAGCAGGCAGTTTGCGGGACAAGCTTTAGGCCTTGCCGCCCAGTTCCGCGATGAGCCGCCGGTAGGTTTCGAAGGCCTGTTTGGGGGTGTAGTCGTCGTGCAGCAGGCCGAAGTGGGAGAAGATTCCCTCGGCCCGACTGTCGGCGTCCCGCAGGGCGAAGAGTGAGTAGCCGTCGATGTTGAGCTCGGCGGCGAGGGCGGCCGTCGTCCGGATGACGGTGTCCAGGGCGGCGGCCTGGTGCTGCTCGGTGCGGCCGGGGCCGGTGGGCCAGCCGTTCTCGCAGATGCGGACCGGGATGGTGTCGGGGATGCCGGCCTTCGGCAGGCAGGTACGGCGGTACGAGGTGAGGACTGCGGTGACCGCGTCCGCGAGCCGGCCGGGGGCGACGGGGCGGAACACGTCGGGGAAGAAGTCCAGTCCGACGTAGTCCAGGCTCTGCCGGAAGGCCGGGTCGGCCAGGGTTCCCAGGTCGGACCAGAAGGTGTCGGCTGGGTCGAAGGACGGGACGGCGTTGAAGCCGACGGCCACGCGGCGACCGAGGTCGCGGGCCTCCTCCTTGGCGGCGACCACGCCCTGGACCAGTGCGTTCAGGACATTGGGCGTGCTGCCGTCGACGGGCGGGAGGTTGAGGTTGGGCTCCTCGCAGATCTGGACGGAGGCCAGGCCGGGCCCCCCGTCCCGGACGGCTCCGCGGACGAAGTCCGTCCAGCCGTCGAGCCGGCCGGAGGGTTCGCGGAACTGCAGTACGAGGTCCAGTGTGCGGCCGCGCCGGAGACAGGCCTGCGGATCGGCGGGCGTAGGGCCGTACGGGGTCACGGTCGCGGCGAACGAGCGGTAGGCGCGCACCAAGAGCGTGTCCGCGTCGCCCTGCAGTGCGTCCAGGGCGGCGGTGATGCGCTCGGGGTCGTCGGGGGAGACGGGATGGACGATGCCCTGCTCGTCTCCCAGGAGTCCGCCGGGATAGATGCCGAAGGTCATGGGCATGGTCGCCTCCAGGTCAAGAATTTTGGTGTCACTCTAAATTTGTGGTGACACTACCATGTGGGGTGTGGGACTCAGAGAGATCAAGAAGCAGCAGACCCGTACGGCGATCGCCGACGCCGCCCTGCCCCTGTTCCTGAAGTACGGCTTCGACCGGGTGACGGTCGCCGAGGTGGCACGGCACGCGGGCGTGTCCACCAATACCGTGTTCAACTACTTCCCGACCAAGGAAGATCTGTTCTTCGACCGGGGGGCGCAGGCCGAGGAACACCTGGCCGCCGTGGTGCGCGACCGGGCGCCCGGCACTTGCCCGGTCGAGGCCGTGCGCGAGGACCTCCTGTCCGGCCTCCGCGAGAACCATCCGATGCTCGGGCTGCAGCCCGGCGCGACCGCGTTCTGGCAGGTGGTCCTGGACAGCCCGGCCCTGCTCGCCCGCGAGCGCGAGATCGGCGAACGTGCCGAGACCGCCTTGGCGGCCGCCCTCACCGAGCATCCGCCGCCCGCCGCGGACGCCCCCGCCGCTCCCCCGCCGCCCGCGCTCCTCGCGGGGGCCGTCGCCGGCACGCATCGGGCGGCCCTGCGCGAGCTCCGGAGGCGCATCATGGCCGGCGACGCGCCCGAGGCGGCCCGTGACGCCGTGGCGTCGGCCGTGGTCCAGGGGTTCGGCCTGCTCTGCCGCGGACTCCACCCCGCTGCCGGGCCGGCGTCGGCAGGCTAGACGTCGTCACCAGACCCCTACGTTGCCGCCGTCCGGCCCCAGCCGTCCGAGTCATAGAGCAGGACCGGGTTGTCGGTGGCGGTCAGGTGGAGGAACCACTGCATCGAGCAGCCACCGTAGGCGAGGCGCAGCCAGGAGGTCGGGACACTGGGCAAGCGCCCTCGGCCCGTGGTGGAGCAGGGCCAGTCAAAAGGGTCCCCGGGCGGGCGGTTGCCTTCGGCCAGGGACGCCAGGCCGCTGTCGGGGCCGAAGCCTCCGTCGCCGACCTCGGTGTGGACACGCCGAAGCAGCTCGGGCAGCGGGCGCCCGATGCGACGTTCGGCGTCATCGACGGCCGCGTGCGAACCGGCGGGAACAGGGGGGCCGCGGGGAGCGGAGGCGTAGAAGGCGGTCACCTCTTCGGCGTCAGACCTCAGCTGGACCGTTCCGTCATCGCAGTACGACACGACCCTCTTCCGGTCCGGCTCCCTGCCGTAGTGCTCGGCTATCCATGCCATGGGTACGTCTGCCGTATCCAGGCGCCGGCCGGGGTCCCACGCGCGCGCCCGCAGCTTCTCGATCAGCGCATGGTCGTCTTTCCCCTCCCAACGGGTACCCGGTGGGCCCGTGTGCGTCGAAGTCCAGACGCGTCACCTACGGCCCCGCGCCGGAGCGGTGATGCGGTGACATTGGGCCGTTGTGTACGGTTCTCCGATCCGCCGACGGCATGTTCATCAGCAAGCACGTGGGGCTGCTCAGTTTTGGCGCCTGACCGGTTCTCCGAGCAGCTCGGTCAGCTGCCCTTCGACGGCGGTGAGCAGTGCCGATCCCCAGACGGTGAGGGTCTGCTCCCAGGGGTGGCCGAAGGTGCCCAGGCGTAGGTCATGGGTGAGGTGGAGGTAGTAGTCGCCGTTGGGGTAGGTGCCCAGGCCGGGGTGGGGCGGCCGGCCCGGCGTGGCGGTGCGGCGGGGGTCGTAGCGGTAGCCGTCGTGCTGCCAGTCCAGCCAGTACACGAACTCCCCCGGCTCGGTCGCGGCGAGGAGCCCGCGCTGGACGATCGCGTCGAGTTCGGCCGGGAGGTATGGGGCGGGTCGGTGGTGGGAGTGCAGGTGCCAGACGGCCGAGGGGGAGGGCTCGGTGATCGCGGGGCGGTAGGTGGTGCTGGGCCTGAAGCCGAAGTCGGCTTAGAAGCGGTCCCAGAGCGGTCCGTCGTCATGGAGCCAGTCGAGGAACTGCGCGGGGCGGGAGGGTTCCGGGGCACCTGGCGGGTGCCAGTGATAGGAGCGAACGGTGGTGGCCTCGGTGAATCCGGCCTCCAAAAGCCGCGCGCGCAGTGGGCCGTCAGCCTCGGCGAGGAGGGGGCGGCCTAGCCAGCTGTCGTGACGCCACCCGTCGGTGCAGGCCCTGACGAAGCCCTCGTCGCCATTGGTCAGACCGCCGATGATCGTGAAGGGCTGATCATCGCCGTGGGCCCAGGCGGCAGCGGTCACCAGACCATCCTCCAGGAGGACCTGGATCAGGACATCACCCTCTTCCGAGGAGCCATCCGCGATCATTTCGGCGTAGGGCACCGCGTGCGGGCCCGGCGATCCGACGGCGATTTCCCAGGTCCGCTCGGCCTGGTCCCGCACCCGGTACAGGTCGTACACCCCGTCGCTTGGATCCCGCCCCGCGTCATGTTGAGGCTTCCCGCCCGCAAGCGTGTCGGCGATCAGCACGGAACGCTCCCCACCAGGGGTGAAGCCCGCCGCCACCAGAGCCGGGCCCAAGCCCGGTGAATCGTGCCCGTACACCCCCCACTCCACCGGCTCGCCGCGCTCGGCGAAAGCCACCTGCTGCCGGCGTACCACCCCGGTCAGGTCGGTGCCGGGTGCGATCGGGGCGTGCTCGGCGGTGCCGTGTGTCCCGTAGTGCCGACGCACGACCGGCCCGTCGGCCTCGATCACCACCCCCACCGGATGCCACGCGGGAACGCGCCCCCGTAGCCCGTTCCACTGCTCCCACCGCTTACCCACGTCCATGATCCGGAGCCTAGGCGGGCCGATGGATGCACTGGCAGGAGGGGCCGGAAACGGCGTCCAGCCGCATGGTCGAGATGCCGCTGCCGACAAGTCAGGGTGTGGGCGAGGCCTCGGTGAGGGCCATCCAGTCTCGTACCGTCTGCTGGTGCGAACCGCTCGCCGTGCTCGCAGCCACTGCTTCGGCGTCCTCGACGGAGCACGGCGTCCCTGCTCGGGCGAGAAGGAGAAGCGGCCAGGCGGGCCCCGCACCGGCTGGCTCTCCATCGAAGGCGGTCCAGTCCCAGGGGCCATCGAACCGCCACGCCCGACCCCCGGCGTCGGCGACTTCGTCTCCCACCTGGAGACACGCGTAGGGGCGCATCAGCAGTTCGAAGGAGAAGGGGATCCCGTCGCCGGGGTGGATGGTGTACCCCGAGCCATCGAGATGGCTCCCGTCCGGGAACTCGCGATAGGACAGACCTCGGCGCAGCACGGTCACGGTCCGTGTGGGATGTGGCAGCCAGGCCGTCTCCAGCGGGGGATCGTGGTCGTGTACGGCCGTCACGTGCACGAGGGTGGGCGGTACGCCGACCCGGCAGACATCTCCCGCCTTCAGATGTTCGGGCGGAGGGTCCGTTCGAAACAGCTCGGTCTCCACGTCTGGCGAGACGATCCCGCCCCTGTTCACGCCGAGGGAGACGACCCCGTTCCAGTGCGCGATTTCGGAGTCGGCGTCGATTTCCCACCACGGCCAGCGCACCGACACCTCGTCCCACGTGAGACCCTGCTCGACGCTGGTAACCGTGAAGGGGCATGCGACCGACAGCACGTCACCGACCCGGAAGTCCCCTTCATCCATCATTCGGCCAGGGTAGACGGGTCCGCAAAGGGCGTGGCAGGAGACCTGTGCCGACCTCGCCCAGGCCCCCGCCGGATCCGGCGCGACCGCGCTGCGGCGCCGCTTGATCGCCCTGGCGGGACGCCTCTGCACCCACCCCTACTGCGCGCGCCCGCCGGGCGGGCGGGCCAGCGGCGCCGACCTGCGCCGCGCCGCACGCACCCTCAGCGGCCCGGGCCCCGGACGGAGGACCGCAGCATGAGCCGTCCCATCGACACCGCACCACCACGGCCCACGCCGGTCTCGACCGGGCCATGCGTCCGCTGCCACCGCCCCACCACGCGCTACGGAGCCGGCGCCAGCCCCCTGTGGGCGGCTTGCCAGGAGGCCCGGGCAGAGTGGCTCGCCCGCCCCTGACCGTGCCCGACCCACCACCACCCGCCGCGATCACTCTCCTGCTTGCCCGACGGGCAGGAGATCGGGCGCGTACGGCTCTACGAGGGGCTCCGGATGGACACGGGGGTGTGGATGTACCGCATCGGCGTGCCCTCTGTGGCAGACGCCCGAGGGCGGCGGCGTCGAACCCGCCGAGTACAGCACGTGGGTCACCTCCGCGCAGCTGCGCCCCATCCTCGGGCGTCGCCCTGGACCAGGTGCCCACCCACCGCAATCCCACCGGCACGGCGGCCGCCCCGGAAACACCGTGGGTGAGCTCAACTCAGCCCCGGAGTCCGCCCATCTCGTGCAGTTGCGCGAACTCGTCAGCGAGCATGCCCATCACGACGAGGTCGTGGTGCCGGCCGGAGAGGAACACCTGATCGCGGAGACGACCCTCCTCTACGAAACCGAGCCGCCGATGAAGTGCCAGCGATGCCTCGTTGTGGGCGAAAATCCGCGCCCCGCACTTGTGATAGCGCCGCTCAGCGAACATAAAACGCAACAACATCACCACGGCTTCTGCTGCGTAGCCCTTGCGCCGATGCTCAGCACCCATCGTGACGCCGTACTCGAACCAGCCCGCACGTGGATCAGCGTGGTGCGAGCCGACAGCACCGACTATCTCCCCCGTGCCGACGGCTTCGATTGCCAACCCGAAGCAGTCGCCATCGGACTTGGCAGCGGCCTGCTCCTTCGTCCAGGCACGGAAGCCCTCGGCGGAACGGGGTGGGTGCAGCACATCTCCCAACCGCTCCTCGTCGACGGCGAAGCGCATGAACGCCGTCCAGTCGTCGGGCTCGATACCCCGCAGCCGTACCCGCTTACCAGTCCAAAACGATGCCATCCCCTATTCGATCACGCCGCAGCGCGCGATGCACAGGCCCTCCGAAGCCGATCTGAACCGCCCCTGCCACACCGGCGGAGTCAGATCATCGTCCGGGGCCACCGTGCCGGTAGCGCAGGTCCACGATGTCGACCAGGCACCCGCCCGCGACGACCTGGTCGGTAGCGAGCAACCGCCTGGAGCAGCGGACCGAGGAAGCGGGGCGGCCCACATCGTCGACCGCTTACGCGCGTTCCGCCCCGCCGCGCGCGAGCTGCGCGCAGCGCAGGAGAGCACCGTTCAGCGGCCTGTACGACGACAACTGGCAGGCCACCGACTCGACCGACTGCGCCCCACTGGTCTGGGCGCCCTGCGGCGTGCAACGCGCACCGAACTCCGCGTACGCAAGGGCACCTCGCCCCCTGCGTCCTGCACCGCGACCTGACACCCACCGGGCGGGGGCGCGCCGGTCCCCCGCCCGACCCGTACGCGGCCGGACGCAGTGCCGATCACCCCGCAGGCACGGCAGGCGCGAGGGCCGACGGCCGTCGGCGCGCCCGACGAGGGAACCAAGGGAATCAACTCCTCAGCAGGCGGTGCCCTCGCAGTGAGGGGCCACAACCGCCCCTCCGCTCGGCATAGGCTCATGCTTGCGATCGCCCAACGGCGTCGCGGCTGAATGGGGGAGAGATGCAGATCGGTGTGTACCTGGCGCATCCGCGGCCGGGCAGTTTCAATCACGCCGTTTTCGATGCGGTCGTGGAGGAACTGCGGGAGGGAGGGGCCACGGTGCTGGCGCATGATCTGTGTGCCGAAGGGTTCACTCCCCTGCTGTCCGCCGATGAGACGGGGACCGTCGAGTCCGCCGGACGTGCCCACGACGCGCAGGTGGCGCTGCACCGGACGGAAGTGGCCACACTCGACGCGATGGTTTTCGTCCACCCGAACTGGTGGGGTATGCCGCCCGCTGTTCTCACGGGCTGGGTGCAGCGCGTGTTCGCGCCCGGCGTCGCCTACAAGCTCGGTACCGCGGAGGGTGAACCCGCCGGCCTGCTGAAGGCGCGCAGGGCTCTCGTGCTGAACACGTCCGACACTCCCGCCGACCGCGAGGAGGACGAGTTCGGGGACCCCCTGCAGAGGATCTGGGCCGCATGTGTCCTGCCGTACGTGGGAGTTACCGACATCCGCCGACTCGTCTTCCGGACCGTCACCGACTCGGCCGACGAGGAACGCGCGGCCTGGCTGACGCAGACGCGCAGGGAGGCGGCCGCGCTCCTGGCCTGACCGGGCCGCGGCGGTTATCAGGGGCTTCACCGCTGCTGGCGGAGGCCGGCGTGACCAGGGCAGGGGGGGACGAACCCGGCCGGGCCTCCCCCAACAGCCTGCCGGGGCAGGACCCCGGACACTCCTCCCGGTGGCGGTCCCCCGGTGCTCGGGCGTGGACCTGCACGTGCTCCAGCAGCCTGGCCCAGGTGCCGGCCGCCTTCCAGCGGGCGAACCGCTCATAGACGGTCCGCCACGGCCGACCACGCCCGTCCACCTGCGTCAACAGGGGCTCTATCCGCTCCCAAGCCATCCCGTCGACTCACCTCGCCGTGCCACAAGATCAATTAGCAGACAGGCTTCGGGCGTCTCTTCCATCCCTTCCGGGCCCTCTCTTCCGGCCTGCGCGCCCCGCGTGGCGCCCGGTATCAGAGACGGCCAGTCCAGTGTGCGAGACGCCATTGACCCGCGCCCGGCCGGATGGCTAGGTTTCGCCGCATGTTGCGTTCAGCCATGCTCACCACGCGCGGTCACATCGACCTGCTGCGGGTAGCTTCCGCCGCCTGTTGCCGCGGCTGCTGACGCCCTCTTCCTGACGCCCCTCCGTCGCTGACGCGTCACGAGCGCTCCGCGCTCTTCCACGGCATGCCCGCGCGCCCCTGAATCCGCACTGATCCCCCTGCTCCCCGCCTGCACGCCGGGGCGAGGTCTGTCAGGGCGGTGCGCGCCCCTGCCTTCACACCTTGTCTTCGTGGAGCCTCCATGAGCATCGGCCACGCGCCGCCGGAAACATCCGCCACACCGGCATCTGACCTTTCACCCCCGGACTCCCCCGCACTCGTGGCGGTCAAGCCGTCCTCCGCCCGGCGGCGTACCGTACCCCGCTGGATCCGCAGGACGACCGGGCCCCTGCTGCTGCTCGCGCTGTGGCAGCTGGCCAGCACCCTCGGGTGGCTGCCGGCCGACACCCTCGCGCCGCCGTCGGCCATCGCCTCCACGGGGGCGGACCTGATCGGCGACGGGACGCTCCCCGGGGCGATGGCCGTGTCCTTGCAGCGCGTCGCGATCGGGCTGGTCATAGGCGGGACGGCGGGGACGGTCCTCGCGCTGCTGTCCGGACTGTCCCGGCTCGGCGAGGACCTCATCGACGCGAGCGTGCAGATGCTGCGCACGGTGCCGTGGGTCGGCCTGATTCCCCTGTTCATCATCTGGATGGGCATCGGGGAGGCCCCCAAGGTCGCGCTGATCGCCCTCGGCACGGCCTTCCACCTGTACCTCAACGTGTACGCGGGGATCCGCGGGGTGGACGAGCCACTGATCGAGGCGGGCCAGGTGCTGGGCCTCGGCCGTTGGGGTCTGGTGCGGCACGTGGTGCTGCCGGGGGCACTTCCGGGCTTCATGACCGGCCTGCGCTACTCCCTCGCGACCGCGTGGCTGGCGCTGGTGTTCGGGGAGTCCATCAACGCCGACGCCGGTATCGGCTTCCTCATGAACCAGGCGCGGGAGTTCTTCCGCACCGACGTGATCGTCGTGTGCCTCGTCGTCTACGCCTTCCTCGGCCTGACCGCCGACCTCGTCGTCCGCACTCTCGAAAGGCTGCTGCTGCAATGGCGACCGACGTTCACGGGGCAGTAGCCGCCGCTTCCCCCGCGGCCACGGACGCCGGCACCGCCGTCCGGGTCACCGGTCTGACCCGGTCCTTCGACGGGCGGGCCGTCATCGACGGGCTCGATCTCACCCTGCGGACCGGCGAGTTCACCGTGCTCCTCGGGCGCAGCGGCTGCGGCAAGTCCACCCTGCTGCGCGTACTCGCCGGCCTGGACCGGGAGATCGAGGGCGATGTCCTCGTACCGGAGCGGCGGGCCGTGGCCTTCCAGGCGCCCCGGCTGATGCCCTGGAAGCGCGTCTGGCGCAACGTTCTGCTCGGACTGCCCGGCAAGCCGGGACGCGAACGCGCCGAGCTGGCCCTGGCCGAGGTCGGGCTGGAGCACCGTACGGACGCCTGGCCCAAGACCCTGTCCGGCGGCGAGGCCCAGCGGGCCTCCCTGGCCCGGGCACTGGTGCGCGAACCCGATCTGCTGCTGCTGGACGAGCCGTTCGGCGCCCTCGACGCCCTCACCCGGATCAAGGCCCAGCAGCTGGTGGCCCGGCTGTGGCAGCGGCGCGGCTGCGCGGTGCTCCTGGTCACGCACGACGTGGACGAGGCCGTGCTGCTGGCCGACCGCGTGCTGGTGATGGACGGGGGACGGATCGCCTACGACACGCAGGTCCCGCTGGACCGGCCGCGCGAGGTCGGTGACCCGGGCTTCGCGATGTTGCGCGCCCGGCTGCTCAGCGAACTCGGCGTCGCCTGAAGTCCCGTGGCCTGAAGTCCCGTTGCCCGAAGGGCCGTCGCCCGAAGGCCCCGCCCCCGCCCCCGCCCCCGCCCCCGCCCCCGCCCAGAAGACCTTTCACCCCGTCAAGAGAACGAAGAGAAGCGACATGACACGCCATTCCCTGCCCCTGTTCGCCGCCCTGGTCCCGCTGTCCCTGGTCCTGACCGCCTGCGGCGGGAGCTCCGCGGCCGACAGCGGCCCGGCCGCGGCTGGGGACACCAAGAGCAACGCGAAGGTCACGCTCAGCATCGGGGACCAGAAGGGCGGCTTCGAGTCGCTGCTGAAAGCCGCCGGCGAGCTGGAGAACCTCGACTACACCATCAAGTGGTCCACCTTCACCTCCGGTCCGCCGCTGCTGGAGGCCGTCAACGCCAAGGCCGTGGACATCGGGGGCGTGGGCAACACCCCGCCGGTGTTCGCCGCGGCCGCCAAGTCGAAGATCGCCGTCGTGGCGGCCACGCACGGCTCCTCCTCGGGCGAGGCGCTCCTCGTGCCGAAGGGCTCCACGCTCCAGTCCGCCGCCGAGCTGCGCGGCAAGAAGATCGCGGTGGCGCAGGGCAGTTCCGCCCACTTCCAGCTCATCGCGAGCCTGGAGCAGGCCGGCCTGAAGCCCTCGGACGTGACGGTCAACTTCCTCCAGCCCGCGGACGCGCTGGCCGCCTTCAACAGCGGCAGTGTCGACGCCTGGGCGGTCTGGGACCCGTACACCTCCCAGGTGCTGCGGAACGGCGCCCGCGTCCTCACCTCGGGCGAGGGTGTCGTCAACGGCCTCGGGTTCCAGGTCGCGGCGCCCTCCGCCCTGGCGGACCAGGCCAAGTCCAAGGCCATCGGCGACTACCTGGCACGCATCCGGCGCGCCCAGGACTGGGTGTTCAAGCACCCGGAGGAGTGGGCGAAGGTCTGGTCGAAGGAGACCGGCCTGCCGTACGAGGTGGCCTTCGACGCGGTCAAGCGCAGCAACGGCACCCGCGTGCCGGTCGCCGTGGACGACGCGGCCGTCGCCTCCGAGCAGAAGATCGCCGACACCTTCACCGAGTTGAAGCTGATCCCGGGCAAGGTCGTCTTCAAGGACGTCGTCGACACCCGCTTCAACGGCGACCTGCCGCCCTCCACCACCGCCCCGCGCACCTACGGGAAGGACTCCTGATGACGGTCCGTCTGCACTGGTTCCTGCCCACGGGCGGCGACGGCCGCACCCTGGTGGACCGGCACGCCTACGCCCACAACACCGCGGCGCCCGGGGTCCGCGAGCCGGACATCGAGTACCTCGCACAGATCGCGAAGGCCGCCGAACGGCTCGGGTTCGAGGCGGTGCTGACCCCGACGGGGACCTGGTGCGAGGACGCCTGGCTGACCACCGTGGCGCTCGCGCAGCACACCGAGCGGCTGAAGTTCCTGGTGGCGTTCCGGCCCGGGGTCATCTCGCCGACGCTGGCGGCCCAGATGGCCTCGACCTACCAGCGCATCACCCGTGGGCGGCTGCTGCTCAACGTGGTGACGGGCGGCGACTCGGCGGAGCAGCGGCGCTTCGGGGACCACCTCGACCACGACCGCCGCTACGAGCGCACCGCCGAGTTCCTGTCGGTCGTACGGGGGGCCTGGCGCGCGGAGCCGTTCGACTTCCACGGCGAGCACTACCGGATCGACGCGGGGCTGACCGCGCTGCCGCCCGATCCGCTGCCGGAGATCTTCTTCGGCGGGTCCTCGGCAGCGGCGGGCCCGGTCGCCGCCGAGCACGCCGACGTGTACCTGACCTGGGGCGAGCCGCCTCAGCAGGTGAAGGAGAAGATCGACTGGATCCGCTCGCTGGCCGAGGAGCGGGGGCGGACGGTCCGTTTCGGCATCCGGCTGCACACCATCTCGCGCGACTCGGCGAAGGAGGCCTGGGGCGCGGCGGACCGGCTGCTCGGGGACCTGTCGGACGCGGACATCGCGAGGGCGCAGACGCTGCTGGGCGCGAGCGAGTCGGTGGGGCAGCAGCGGATGCTGGCCCTGCACGGCGGATCGCGGGACGGCCTGGAGATCTCCCCGAACCTGTGGGCCGGGGTCGGGCTGGTCCGCGGTGGCGCGGGTACGGCCCTGGTCGGCAGCCACGCGGACGTGGCCGACCGGATCGAGGAGTACCACGCGCTCGGGATCGAGAACTTCGTCCTTTCGGGCTATCCGCACCTGGAGGAGGCGTACTGGTTCGGCGAAGGGGTGACCCCGGAACTGGCGGCGCGCGGACTGCTCGGGTCCTGAGCCGGGGGCGAGGGGGGGGAGGGAGGGTCCCGGCACCTGCGCGGGACGCGGACCGGGACGTGGGCGTGCCGGCCCTGCGCCTGCCAGCACCTGTGTCTGCCGGGGCGGCTGGTGGTCCAGGGGGCATCCTGTTCGTCCTGCACACCGGAATCGCCTGGGAACATCTGCCACGGCAACTGGGCTTCGGCTCGGGCATGACGTGCCGGCGCCGCCTGGCCGAGTGGACCGAGTCTGCTGGAGGCCGGCCCCGGCTCCACGAGGCCCTTCTGGCCCCGTGGCGGACCTCAGGCCGGCTTGCGCCACACGGAGATGTGCTTCGTGGAGTCCTGGGTGAACGGAGACCCGTCCCAGTCCGCAACGCGACGTTCCAGTTCGAGCCCGGCAATCCGCGCCATCAGGTCGAGCTCCGCCGGCCAGGCGTACCGGTGCCGGGAGTTTTCGCGGCGGTAGCGGCCGTCGTCGCCGTCGCGGGTGAAGTGGTGCGAGACGAGTACCTGCTCGACCAGGTCGAAGGTGTCGAAGCCGAGATGCTGCTGAGAGACGTCGAACGGCACCGCGACCTGGCTGGGCGGCAGGAGCCGCAGCGGCGGCACCCCCAGCTCGATGACGAACCGGCCGCCGGGCTCCAGATGCCGTGCGGCGTTGCGGAAGCACTCGACCTGCTCGTCCTGCGTGAGCAGGTTCGTGATGGTGTTGTAGACGAGGTAGACCAGGGTGAACGCGCCGGGAACGACGGTGGTGGCCATGTCCCCGATGACTACCGGGAGGGCGCCCTCGTCGACCTTGCGCCGCAGCACCGCTGCCATGTGCTCGGACAGTTCGATGCCCACGACCGGCACGCCTCGTTCCCGGAGCGGGACTCCCACCCGGCCGGTTCCGATGGCGAACTCCAGCGCCCGGCCGTCTCCGGCGAGCTCGGCGAGGAAGGCGAGGGTCGGTTCGAGGACGGCAGCCGAGGACGCCTCGGCTTCCTCGGCGTCGTAGCGGTCGGCGGTCGCGCGGGTCCACAGTTCACTGCTCGTCACGGGTGGCCACTGTGCCGCGTGCCGAGGGGCGCTGTCGAAGCATTTAAAACGTCCCGGGGTGATCCAACCTGTGTCAGGCAGCGCCGAAACGGAATGGGTTCAGCCCTGCTGGGGCGGATGATCAGTCGTCGGCAAAGGAGAGACATACCGCGCGTGGCTCCAGGATCACCTGGTTGTCCGTATAGCAATCCGCCTGCCGGGTGCCGACTTCGCTTGCACAGCCCGCGCATACGAGGTTCAGACCGTCGGTGCCAGAAGGGCCCTGGCAGCAGCCGGTCGATCGCATGAGGTCGGGGTGCCGTTCCGTGCCGGTCACATCGTCGGGGTGCACGGTGAAGCCAGGGACGTCGATGCCGAAATCGCTCACCTGAAAATTCCCGGCATAGGTGCCGCGGGGCATCCGGGCCGGACGTGTCCGGACGCCCGGGATCTCCGACATCGGGACCGGCGGCGGCACTCTCACCTTGGTGACCGGTCCGGTGAGGGGGTGTCGGCAGTGGTCACACAAGAAGCGCGGCATTCTGCTGATTCTGCAGCTTGACCAATGACTTGACCAGCGCATTTGCCTCGTCTGTCGCGGATCAGGCAGGTGGCACGGATCGACGTGGTCGGGGAGTTGGATCGTGGTGGCCTCGGGTCCATGCCGAACGGGGCGGCGATGAGCTGGGGGGCCATCGTGTTGACCAGGTCGAGCAACCGAGTGCGGCCGCCGCACTCGCAGGCGTCGAAGTCGACGCGCCCGAGTGGCTTGGGATCCGCGGTCGGGATCTTGGAGCAGATACCGGCGTCAGGCTTGGCGGGCAGAGGCTGCGAGCCGGTCCGCGAACGCGATGACGAGGTCTCGTAGTTCGTCCGGTCGCTCGATGACGAACGGCCGGTCGAGCGAGGCGAGCACGGGTGGCAACCAGTCGAGCCGTTCTGCTCTCAGTTCGACGCGGACCCAACGCTCGGTGTGCGGATCTGCGGCTTCCGCGGAAATGGGCTCCTCCACGCTCGCGACGCTGGCAGGCAGTCGGGTGCGGATCTGTTCGACCGTCCCGTGGATCCGCAGGGTCACTTCGTGCCGGTAGGCGGCCTTGGCGAGCCCTGACAGGACGCGCTGTGCCGGATCGAGGCCGGCGGGCGGCTCGAATGAGCCTGGCAGGCTCCTCGCGTCCGCGATGCGATCGAGCCGGAAAGTCCGGTCCTGGCCGATCCCGGGATCGGTGCCCGTGACGTACCACCGGCCCGCATGGGCGACGATCCCGTACGGGTGCAGCGTGCGTTCGCTTCGTCGGCCGTCTCGGGCGGTGTACCTGATCAAGGTCGGACGGCGATGGCGTACCGCATCGGCGATGGCGAGCAGGACCCCTGTCTCCGGGGTGGCCACATCGCCGGGCTCAGCCGTGAAGGCGAGGGATTCCATGACGGCGTCGAGCCGAGCGGCCAGACGCTCGGGCAGTACCCGGCGGATCTTCGCCGTCGCCGTCTCGCCTGCGGTTTCACTCGTCGCCGGCAACCCGGTCCTGCGGCCGGCGGCCAGGCCGAGGAGCACGGCAAGCGCCTCGTCGTCGTTGAGCATGAGCGGAGGCAGACGGTACCCGGGGGCGAGCCGATACCCGCCGTAGCGACCGCGGACCGCCTCGACCGGGATATCGAGGTCGACCAGGTGGCCCACGTACCGCCGAACGGTGCGTCCGTCGACGCCGAGCCGGTCGGCGAGTTCGGACATCGTTCTGATGCCGCCCGACTGCAGGAGTTCCAGGAGGGTGAGCACGCGGCTGGTGGGTCGAGCCATGTCCACGAGCCTAGCGTTGATACTGGACCGAATCTGTCCACTATTTGCTCTAGCGTCCGAGGTGCAACGGCTTCACCAGCTTGAGGAGAGCACCATGGACTTCGTCTCGATCCGGATCATCACCAGCGACGTCGCGCGCCTCGTCGACTTCTACGAGCGAGCCACCGGTGTGCGGGCGGACTGGTCCACCGAGGACTTCGCCGAATTGCGGACCCCCAGCGCGACCCTCGCGATCGGCAGCACCCGCACCGTGGCACTTTTCGCTCCCGGCTCCGCCCGTCCGGCCGACAACAACACGGTGATCATCGAATTCCTCGTCGCCGACGTGGACGGCGTGTACCGGAACCTGGCCGGTTTCGTCGCCGACTTCGTGACCGAGCCCACCACGATGCCCTGGGGCAACCGGTCGCTCCTGCTCCGTGACCCCGACGGCAACCTCGTCAACTTCTTCACCCCTGTCACGCCGGGGGCCGTCCGAACGGCTCCCTGACCTGCTGACCCTGTCCGACATCCTGGTGCACCGGCTACCGCGCCGCCCGTACCGCAGGGGTGGTCGCCGACCGCGGCGAGGAAGGCATCGCCCGGCGCGCGAGCTGATCGGCGGCCACGGCGGAGTGGCCGCTGACGTGGGGTTACGGCCTGCGACGGCCATATCGCCGCCCGGCTCCCACACCCGCAGGTGGGCCGCAGCGCTCCTCGTGAGGGCGGCCCCCGGGACGTGGCGACGGCAGAGTGCGGCGGGTCAGCGCAGGACGCTCACCGCCCGGGCGATGACCAGAAGCGACGTCAGCAGCGCCGCCACGCTCTGCACGGCCATGAGCAGCTTGGCGCGCACGGACAGGGGCATGGTGTCGGTCGGGCTGAAAGCGGTCGAGTTGGTCACCGATACGTAGAGATAGTCGACGAGGGTGGGGACCCAGTCGGAGACCTTGCTGGCGCCGTCCGCCACTTCCTGAACGGCATCGTCGTTCTCGTCCTGCGAGAAGCGGAAGTCCGCGAGTTGCAGCTCTTCACGAGGGGTCTGGGTACGGCTGACGGGGCCGCCGCGGTCGAGTTCCCAGTACGCCAGCCCGAATGCGATGACGTTCGTCAGCCACACCTGAAGTGCCGCCACGAGCAGGGAACGTCCGTCGTCGACTCCGGCATAGAGGAGTTCGTGGACGAGGATGCCGAGGGCGGTCAGATTGCTCGCCACGATGAGCAGGACCAGTGCCACCGACAGGAACCGGAACATCTTCGTCTGGTGGGTCAGCCGGCGCGGATTGATAGCGACCAACGGCAGGAGGAGCAGTACCTCCAACGCCGGCAGCACGTAGCGCGGAGCGATGAGCAGCTTCTGCGGCAGCGCCAGGTAGAGGAGGATGGCTGCCAGCGTGGCGACGACGGCGGGCAGCCTCGCTTCGCCGCGCCGTTCGTGGCGCGGATGGCGGATACGGGCATCGGCTCTTTTACCGGACACGAAGGTGACCGCCTTTCCTCCTTTGCGGGCCGCTCACGGCCTCAGAACGCGGAGCATATTGCCTCCGACGCCTCTTTCCCTTCGTGAATCAGCCATCAATGTGCGGGGCGTCAGCACGGAATGCCGAGGTGGGCCCGTGCCGGAACCGACCCCGGCCCACCTCGGCGAGTGCACTGGTCGATGGGCTACCAGCGATACCACCGGCCGCTTCCGCCCTTCGGGCGGGCGACGAAACCAAGCAGCCAGATCACCAGGACGGCGATCGCGATCCACCACAGAATTTTGATGGCGAAGCCCGCACCGAAAAGAATCAGGGCGAGCAGGAGAACGAGGAGCAGGGGAACCATGATTATCAACCTCCGGACAGCCTCCTGCCCCGCCCGCTCTCCTGCATTCGTGTTATTTAGCGGTTTCTTATGCCGCTTCCCGGGAAAGAGCCTTCGGCCGCTCAGCCGCTGGAACGCGGTCCTGGGCATGGCCGGCTGGCGGCTGGGGTGGGTGCCTTCTGCCCGGGGTCAGCGACCGTACCGGGCGGTCAAGGCCCGCACGGTCGCGGCGATGCGGTCGCGGAGTTCGGCCGGTTCCACCACTTCGATATCCGTGCCGAGCCGCAGGAACTCCCCGTGGGCGTGGTCGATCGACTCGATCGGCACCCGGGCCTGCGTCCAGCCGTCGCTCACGGGCCCCACGCCGAGGCGGCGGGCTCCCTGCGGGGTGAGCCGCACCAGCGCCTCGCCTGTGTGCAGCCGGGCCCGGAAGCCGGCCAGGTGTCCGTCCCAGTAGGCGGCCAGGTCGAACCCCTCCGGAGGGGCGAATTCCTCCAGCGGTTCGATGCCGAGGATCTGATCGACCCGGTAGGTGCGTATCCCGGACCGTCCGCCCGCGACCAGGTACCAACGGCCGGCCTTCAGTAGAGCCCGTACGGCTCCACCCGGCGCTCGATCTCCTCCGGGGCCCGCCAGCGCCGGTACCTCAGCACTACTGCCCGCCCCTCCCACACCGCGGAGGCGACCGGGGCCAGATACGGCGTGCGGTCGGCGTCGCTGTACCAGCCGAGAGCGTCGAGCAGGAAGCGTTGCCGGATACGTTCGGCCTGCTCGCGCAGATCCGCCGGAAGGGCGGCCCGCAACTTGAGTTGCGCGGTGGCGAGCGCATCTCCGAGCCCCAGGTCGGCGGCGGCGCCGGGGAGCGCGGCGAGGAACGCTGCCTGTGCCTCGTCCGCCGTGAGTCCGGTGAGCCGGGTCCGGTAACCGTCGACCAGCCGGTAGCCGCCCGCATGTCCGGCGGCGCCGTACAGCGGGATGCCGGCGGCGCCGAGCGCCTCGACGTCCCGGTAGACCGTACGAACGGAGACCTCCAGTTCCTCGGCCAGTTCCCGGGCAGTCATCCGGCCCCGGTTCTGGAGCAGGAGGAGCAGAGTGACCAGCCGGCTCGCGCCCCAAAGTCGCGGCCTTCACCCGAAGGGGGCGGGCCGGCGCATGAGTATCGTCGAACTTCGCCAGTACACCCTGCGCCCCGGAGCGGGCGGTTCCGCGACCTGGACGACCCGAACCGCTTCGTCTGGCTGCGCTCGTTCCCCGACATGGCACGCCGACGGCACTCACTGGAGTCCTTCTACACCGGCCCGGTCTGGCGCCAGCACCGGGAAGCAGCCAACGCCACCATGACCGACAGCGACGACGTCCTGCTCCTGCGCGGGCCCGGTTTCACACCCGCGCCCGGTACCCGCGAGGTGCTCGCGACCATCTGTCATCCGTTCGGGGCGACCGCCTTCGACGGGTACGCCGCCCGGCACCTGGGCGCGGGCCACGCCCTGCACCGCACCGAGCACGCCGAGAACGACTACCCGCGCCTGCCGGTCCGCACCGGGCTGGACGTCAGGGTCTGGTTCGGCGCGGCGCCACCACCGCCGTGGCCGTGCCGGACGCTACGGCTCGAACTGGTGACGCGGCGTGGCGTGGAAGGGCCGGTCAGCGTCGTGACCAGCTGATGTCGGCGACCGAGGAGAGGAAGTCCTCGGCGTCGAAGGCCTCCCCCGGGACGCGGATCCCGCAGGCCTTGCCGCTCGGCAGCGTCCTACCGGCGAGCCGGGGCCCGCCTGGCATTCCAGCGGGCACGAGGACTCTCAGGCCGCGGCATCCGAGCGGGGCGAACCGGCGGCGCGGCGGTATTCGGCGTTGAGGCGCTGGGCCTCTTCGAGCTGGTCCTGGAGGATGACGATGCGGCAGGCCGCCTCGATGGGGGTGCCTTGGTCGACGAGTTCCCGGGCGCGGGCCGCGATCCGCAGCTGGTAGCGGGAGTACCGGCGGTGGCCGCCGGCGGAGCGAAGCGGGGTGATGAGGCGGGCTTCGCCGATCGCGCGGAGGAAACTCTGGGTGGTGCCGAGTATTTCGGCGGCCCGGCCCATGGTGTAGGCGGGGAAGTTGTCGTCGTCCAGACGGCCGCCGAGCGGGCTCCCCGGGTTGTCTGCTGTCATCGCACCTCTTTCTGCCACGCATGGAGGGGCCCTGGCGCCTATAGCGCCAGGGCCCCGAAGGAACTGCTACACCATCTGCCGGCCCTGATACTGCGCCGGCCTTCTGTTTCCGCCTACCCGACCTGAGCTTCGCCGGGGTTGCGGGGATCGCGGTGCTTGACCGGAGACCACCTCACTATCGATGTCCTGCGGTACCCGGACTCGCGTGGCGTCCGGGCGATCCTGATGGCGTCCCAACTCCTCCGTTCTTCCCTCTGGTGATCAACTGCTTACCTACAGGGAACTGCTGTACTGCTGGTACTGCGAAATGCGGGTACTGCTCGTGGCCTGACCAAGCACCACGCTCCGGCAGCCAGCCCCGTTGCCCATCCTGCATCTGCTTTGGCTTAGAACCCCACTGCCGGACTTCCCGGTGCGCGCGTCCGCAGCCGACGCCTTCACCGGGGGTGTTGCTCACTGACTTCACTGCTGGGTACTGCAACCACTGGGTACTGCCTGCGGCGGCCCCTGATGACTGCGGGCCACCCAGTGCGGTGATCAGTCCCGTCGCCGTCCTGCAACCGCTCTGGCTTCGACACTCCACCACCGCACCGTCCTGCAACTTCGGGTACTGCTGCCCGGCAGTTCATCTCTGCCGGGCCCTTCGTTCTCTCTGGGCTACGAAAGAAACCATAGCTACGCCGCAGCGCAATGTCTACTCCAGCGACGACAGATTTTGGGATGGCGGTGTGGGAGGTAATCGGCGGTCCGCACGCACACAGGTGAGAGCGGAGGCAGGCGCCTGACGCGGTCGCCTGTCGGCGGAACCGTCGAGCCGTCGGGAACGTCGGAGCTCTGTCTCCGGTGACAGGGGTGGTCGTACTGGTGGGTGCGGCGACTGCGGCTGCCTGCGGGAACAGCAGTGGTGTTCACGGGGATGCCGGGCCGCAGGGCCCGTCGCCGCTCGTGTCCCCCGGCCGTGCGACCGGGGCAGCCCCGCGTCCTGGTGGCTGCGTCTCGGGTGCGGTGACGGTGACCATGCGGCCCGGGGAGTTCGCCGTCCAGCGGGTGTGCGTGAGGGTCGGTGCCACCGTGACGGTCGTTGTGCCGGCCGGCCCGAGTGGTGCCTGGCCGGGGCCGAGTACGAGCACTCCGATGCCGGCCGTGATCACTGCGGCCACGACCGATGCGGAGGGCACGGGCCACGTCACCCTTCGCGCGGCCCGACCGGGCGTGGCCTTGGTGACCTGGGGGACACAGGGCTCGCCCGTGCTCAGTCTGCGCCTCGACGTGGCCGCCTTTCAGATCCCCTGACGGCCGGCGCGATCCCCCGTGCCGGGGTCGCACCGGCCGTTTGGCCACAGGACCCGGTCAGTCGTTCGTGCGGCCCCTGAGCCGCCGTGCGTCGAAGGACCAGATGCCCCGTCCGTGGGTGGCGGCGTACAGGTTGCCGTCCGGGCCGAGGCGCAGTTGCATGACGGCCGTGGTGGGCAGTGCGTTGCCGAGTACCTGCCACTGGTTCGCGCCGACGGGGCGGTAGAAGACGGCCAGGTCGGTGGCGAGGGACAGTCCTCCGCCGGGTACGAGCTTCACCGAGTTGGCGGGGACATCGGGCAGGTTCGCCGAGATGTCGGTCCAGTCGGCCCCGCCGTTCTTCGATTCGAAGACGTGGCCGACGCCCGCGCCGGGGCCTTCGGTCCACTTGCGGGAGAAGCCGTTGACGGCCACGTACACGTGCTGGGCGTCGGCCGGGTCGACCTCGAAGCCGGAGATGTAGCGGTTGGGGACGGTGCCGTCGACGGGGAGGTTCAGCTGGTGCCAGCCGGTGCCGTCGGCGTTGCCGGTCGCGATGCCGCGGCTGAAGCCCTGGTTGTTGCAGGGGCCGCACCAGCCGGCGTAGACGGTGCCGCCGGAGGAGACGACGGCGGTGGCCACATGACCTTCGCCCAGGTCGTAGGCGTTGTTCCACTCCGCGCCGGAACGGATCGCGAAGCCCTTGTGCTGCACCCACACGTGACGGCCGCCGGCGACCCAGGTGTTGACGTCCTTGGTGTCGGAGGCGATCGGCGCGATGAAGCGGGCGCCCGCGCCGCCGAGGTCCTTGTCCGGGGGTGCCACCTCGTACTCGGTGGCCTTGGTCGGGTCCGTAGTCCAGGAGCCGTTGTTCACACCGCAGTTCTGGGTGACCCACATGTCGAGGTAGACGTACTCCTCGGCGATGTTGCAGCCGTTGTTCGGGTCGGTGATGGTGTCGGCTCCGTCCCCGCCGAAGTTGGATCCCATCACCTTGTCGCGGCCGCGGAGGATCGACTGGCCGTTGTCCTGCAGGCCGCCGGTGACCGAGACGCCGCCGTAGGCGAGGTCCTTGCCGACGCCCACCGAGTAGAACTGGAGGGTGTCGATGGTGCCGTCGTTCAGCGACTGCCAGTCCTTGGCGTGGCCGCCGGAGTCGACCGCGCCGTTGACCGGGCGGCGGTAGATGCCGCCGTCGTTGCCGACGTACGCGTAGGTCTTGCCCTTGTACGTGCCGATGGCGACCGCGTGCTGGTCGGAGTGCGTGGTCGCTGAGCAGTCACCGGTCTGCTTCGCCGGGTCGATGCTCCAGCAGGGGAAGGGGAAGTTCCAGTACGGGCCCGGGGTGATCCAGTCCGCGCCGCCGTTCTTGGTCTCGAAGACCTCCTCCAGACCGAGGTAGACGTGGCCGGGGTTGGCCGGGTCGACCTGGAGGAACTGGTTGTACCAGGACTGGATGCCGGGCATGTAGCCGTCGCCCTGGAGCGCCGAGCCGGACGCCTTCAGCTTGGGGTAGTCGGCGATCTGCGTCCACGGCCCGAAGGGGGAGCCGCTCTTGGAGACGTAGACGCCCTTCAGCCCGCTGTTCGGGTCCGCGGCCATCTGTGCCGGGGACTGGTCGATGGCGTACATGCGCGAGCCGTCCGCGGCGGACGCGAACGTCACGTTGCCGACGTCCTCGTGGTTCGTCGGCAGGTCGCCCAGACCGGCGGCCGGCTGCCAGGTGCCGTCACCCTGCTTGGAGTACAGCCCGTTGTTGGTGTCACCGCCCCGCCAGCCGACGGCGAGCAGCACCTTGGACGGGTCCTTCGGGTCCACGGCGATGTCGTTGGCGATGTTCTTGTACGGGGCGCTGGGGTCGGAGGCCTTGGCGCCGCCGGGAAGATAGTCCGGGTTGGGAGCGAACTCCAGCTTCCACGGGCCCGACAGCGTGGTGGTGGAGTGCGACCACACGCCCCGGCTGGTGGCCGCCCACACCGTGGTGCCGGCGAAGCGCAGGGCGTGGATGGTGGTGCTCTCCAGCTCCGCACCGCCCACCCGGCCGCCGGGCTGGAACTGCCCGTGCTGCGGGTCGGCCAGCAGGTAGACACCCGTACCGACGTAGGAGGTCGCCCCGGTGTTCGACTCGCCTGTGGCGTACCAGAGCCGCTTGGAGCCGTCCAGGGCGAGGGTGCCGGTCGACAGCGAGGGCAGCTTGTCGGCGATGGGCTCCCACTGCCCGCCGCCGGTCTTCGACCGGAACACCCCGCCGTTGGCGCCGCCCGCGTACACGAAACCCTGGTCGTCGGCGGCGACCCCGGTGATGCGGCCGGTCACGTTGCCCGAACCGCCACTGGAGTTGGAATTGAGGTCGCGGTAGCGGGGGTCGTCAGAGTTGTACGGCTTCTTCGTGACGTGGTTCCAGTCGCCGCGGGTGTGCTGCATCGACTGCAACTGCGCCCAGGCCGCGCCGTACGCACCCGGCGCGACGATGCCGGGCGCCGTCCGGGCCTCGGTGTACTGGGCGGTGCCCTCGGCGGAGTTCTCCGCTTCGTCGGAACCGTCGTCGCCCTCGCTCCCGGGTGCCGCGAAGGCGGACCTGCCGTGACCCGCGTTGACCGCTTTGGTGTGCTGGCGGCCGATGTCGGCCTGGTGGCGCGCGTTCCAGGGCCGGGGTCGGGCATCACTGGATGCTGCGAGCGACTGGGTGCTCACCAGTCCGAACGCGGCGGCTACGACGGTGCAGGTGATGAACCGTCGCCGATGCCGTTGAGGCATCATGCGCTCTCCTCCCTACGGTCGGGCACCGGATGTGGCCCGACGCGGGGAGATCTTGGCGTGTCCGCGACAGGTGGGAAAGGGGAGCGGGGAAAAATGAGCCGGAGTTTGCCATTCCGGCGTGAGGCGGCCACCGAGGCGGCCGCGGGCCGCTGCGGGACGCCGTCCTCGGCTCGACGCGGGCACGGTCCGCGCGTAGCGGCGCCTCGGCTATCTCTCCCCCGGCGTTGAGACGCACGGCCCCGCACGTCGGCACCACCGCGACGCGCCCCGTCTCAGTGTGGCGTTACCACTGGGTGCAGTGCGGCCCCGCCTTGATCGCTTCGAAGTTGGCTTTGAAGGCGTCGTAGACGGCGGGATTGTCGATCTTCAGGAGGGTTTCGTCGTTCGCGCGGAGGTTCGGGAAGGTGTAGTTGTGGCTTCCGGTGAAGACCAGCTTGCGGTTGGCGCCTCCCAGGTAGGTGCCCTCGATGAGCAGGTACTTGGAGTGAATGCCGATGGTGCGGGAGGTGCCGTCGGCGTTCGAGGCGGTTCCGGCACAGCGGGCGGTGTAGTCGAGCTTGCCCGCGATCGTGTTCTTGACGGTCGTGCCGAGGTTGCCGTCCTCGCCGTTGTGGAGGAGGTCGACCGCGCATCCGGCGGTCTTCATCTGCACCAGCTTGTCGGCCACTTGGGGGCGCGTAAACGCGTACATCCCGACGCGGACACGGGTCGCCCCGCCGGCGCAGTCGACGTTGTTGAGCAGGGAGACGACGGTGTCCGTGCTCGCGTCGGTGGAGTACGTGGTGCCCGTCTTCTCCTGGCGGGGGAAGAAGTACGTCTTGTACGGGCCGCTGTCCTGGGTCTGGTAGTAGTGAGGGAGCCCCAACCCCGAGGAGCCGTAGGTCTGCTGGTCCTGCCAGTACGCCCGGTACGCCGCATAGAGGCCCGAGCCGTTGTCGGGGAGGGTGACGGCGTTGTTGTACAAGTTCCGGCGCTGGCTGGTGGTGAGGTTCGCGGACGTCTGGAACACGACGTTGTCGGTGCTGCCCACCTTGGAGAAGAGGAAGAACTTGTTGTGGTTGATCGCGCCGCCGTCCCCGCCTGACAGGCTGCGGTTGCCGATGCAGCCCCGCGTGGTCGGGCAGGCCATGACCCAGGAGTCCGCCGTGAGGTCCGTGCCCAGACCGGTGGCGGCCGCGAGGGCGGAGTACTCGGAGCCGGTGGCCTTGCCCGTTTCGGGGTCGGTGTCGGCGACGGCGTCCCCGTCCACGATGACCTTGACCTTCACTCCCCGCTGTTTGGCCGCGACCAGCGCGCTGCGGACGCCGCCGTCGGTGATCAGGTAGATGGAGCCGTTGATCTCCGACCCGGCCGGAGCCCGGTTGACCAGTGAGATCAGCTGGTTGCGGATCGCGTCCTGCTCGGCCGCCGAACCGGCCGGATCATTGAACGTGGCCGTGACGGCCACCGGCTCGTCCACGGCACCCGCCCCTGGAGCCGTGAGCAGCGAGACCCCCGCCATCAGCCCTGTCGCCGCCACCAATACCGCTGCTCTGCGCATGTTGTTGCCGCTCCCCTTCGGTTGTCGAACTGGTATATGAAACACGAAGATCCCTGCACGCGAATGACGGAGCCCCTGGGCGTCTTGCCTGATGGACAGGCTCAAGACCTGGACACGCTGGCTCTGGCCACCGCGGAGGGGCTTGCCCGACGGCACGTCGGCGTCGTCGTCGCCGTCGTAGCCGACGGGCGGGTCGCATACGCGGCGACGGGAGCCACAGGAAGGGGCGATGGCTCGGTACCGAGCGCCGACACGCTTTTCGAGAGGCACGGATGGCGGTCGCCGGCACGGTGGAACTCGACGAGCCGCTGGGCCGGCTGCTGCCATCGGGCACGGCCGTACCGTCGAGGGAGGGACGGGAGATCACCCTGCGGCATCTGGCCACCCACACCTCCGGGTTGCCGCGGCTGCCCAAGGGCATGATGGTGCGGGCGCTGCCGCGTCCCCGCACCCCCGATCCGTACGCAGGCTGCACCGCGGAGACGCTGCTGTCCGGACTGGCCCGCACCCGCCTCGGATCCACCCCGGGCCGACGGGTGCGCTACTCCAACCTCGGTGCCGGCCTCCTCGGACTGGCCCTCGCCCGCCGCGCGGGCACCACCTACGAGCGACTGGTCACCAGCCAGGTGTGCGCCCCGCTGGGCATGTCCGCGACCGGGGTGGCGGATGACGTCACCCGGCCGGGCCGGCTCGCCCAGGGCCATGACGGCAGGCGGCGCCGCACCCCACCGTGGAACCTGGCCGATCTTGCCGGGGCGGGAGGCCTGCGGTCGTCCGCGGTCGACCTCGTGTCCTACGTTCGGACCCAGTTGGACTGCCGCGGCCCCGCCGAGCTGGGGCGCGATCGTCCTGAGCAACACCCAGCGCCCCGTCGACGCCCCGGCCTTCGAACTGCTGCGCACCCTCCAGGACCAGGCCGCCTGCGGCGACGCCCGCCAAGGCACGGCCTGACGCCTCGTCCGAAGGCGGGAAGCGCCGTCATCGACGGTGAGGGCCGTCGCGCCGCCGCCCGCCCGCCGGACGTCGTCATCCGGCAGGCGAGGGCGGCCGATGTTTAGGCGGGGGTGATGTTCTCCGCCTGGGGGCCCTTCTGGCCCTGGGTCACGTCGAAGGTCACCGTCTGGCCCTCCTGGAGCTCACGGTAGCCCGAGGAGTTGATCGCGGAGTAGTGGGCGAAGACGTCCGGGCCGCCGCCGTCCTGGGCGATGAACCCGAAGCCCTTCTCCGCGTTGAACCACTTCACAGTTCCTGTAGCCATGTCTCATGCCTTCCAGTCGATGAACGCCTCCCGCGGTATACGGGAAGCCGGAGGTGATCGCCCTGGTTCCTGCGGCACAACACAGCAAAAATGCCCACGCCGGAGGCATGGGCAAAGGGAAAATCCGAACCACGACAGCTAACGCAGACGCTACACGCCCACACCTTCTGTCACCACAGGAAACACCGCCCCGATGGGCGGAAGGCTGTGCCGAAGTGGCCGAGACGCCACACGGCCCGGATGCCCGCAGCCCCGGCCAAGCGGTCCCGGAGGATCCCCTCCGGTCAGCCGGCCCGGCCGGGTACGGGGATGTGCGTCCGGCGGGCATGTGTGCGGTGGGGCCGGGCAGCAGAGGTCAAGCCGGGCTCACCGTGCTCCCGGTGCCGCCCGTCGACGTCAAGACCATCAAGGGGTGAAAAGATGAAGGGCTTCCGCAGCTTCATCCTGCGCGGCAACGTGGTCGACCTGGCGGTCGGCATCGTCATCGGGGCAGCGTTCACCGCCGTGGTGAACGGCTTCGTCAGCGCCTTCCTGACCCCCTTGGTCGGGCTGGCCACCGGGGCCACCGGCGACACGAGCCGCAAGACCTTCACCGTCGGCACCACCACGTTCCCCTACGGCGCCTTCGTCAACGCGGCGATCAGCTTCCTCCTCATCGCCGGCGCGCTGTACTTCCTGGTCGTGCTGCCGATCAACAAGCTGCACGAACGCCTCGCCCCGCACCAGGACGTCCAGGCCCCGAAACGCGACTGTCCCGAATGCCTCAGTCCCGTACCCGCCCAGGCCCGACGGTGCGCCTCCTGCACTGTCGCGCTGCCCGCCGTACCCGCACAGGCCGGGGATACGACCCAGCGCCTCTGATGGCCGATCCCCCTTGACCATCACAGCCCGACAGCCGCAGGGCTTGACCTCAAGTCGGCTTGAGGTAGCAGGCTTTCGCCATGGACACCAGCGAGATGCAGCGACAACTACAGGCCCTGACCGACCGCGCGGAGATCACCGATCTGATGGACCGCTACCTTCGCTCCCTGGACGACGGGATCTTCGACGAGGCGTGGGCCCGGGACTTCCACATCGAGAACGTCACCGCGGACATGCCCGTCGGCACCGTCCATGGCCGCGCCGCCCTGTTGGCCCACATTCAGCGCGCGATGGCACTGTTCGACCGAACCGTCCATCTCGGCACCAACAACATCATCGAGGTCCACGGCGACCGCGCAACCGTCCGCGGTGCGCAGCTGAGCACCCCCGTCCTGGCCGGCGACCCCGGCAACGTCTTCGTCTCCGCCGGTCACACCGAGACCGAACTGGTCAGGACCGCCGCCGGCTGGCGGATCCTCGCCTCCGCACTTCGGGTGGTCTGGACCCAGGGCACCCCTCCGCAGCTTCCGGACGACCTGACCCCGGCCCCCGCGACCCAGGTGTACTGACCGAAGGTCTGCCCCGGGCCCCTGGACGTCAGGAGCCCTGGGCGGTGTGCCGTCGCGGGTTGGTGGGGCGTCAGGCTCCGGCTGGGTCCGAGGGCCGCCGGGGGCGCCCCCGTTCGCCCCGTACCGCTGCCAGTTCCGCCCGTGCCTTCGCCGTGTCCGGGTGCGCCGGCCCCAGGATGCGGGTCCGGTCCTCCACGACGGACGTCAACAGCCTGATGGCCTCGTCGGTGCGTCCGGCCTGCCGGTACGAGGAGCCGAGGTGGTGACGGGCGGTGAAGGTCTGAGGATGGTCCGGTCCCAGGGCCCGGACGCAGGCCGCCAGGGCCTGCTCTCCGACGGCGATGGCCTCGGCGAGGCGCCCGACGAGCCGGTAGGACGCCCCGAGGCCGCCCTGGGCGGTGAGGCTCTGGGGGTGCTCGGGGCCCAAGAGCCGACTGCGGGCAGCCAGGACCTGCTCCCCGACGGTGACGGCCTCCTCCAGGCGCCCGGCGAGACGGTAGAAGGGGGCGAGGTTGCCGTGGGAGAGCAGCGTGTCCGGGTGGTGTGGGCCCAGGAGCCGGCGGCGGGTGGCCAGCACCCGCTCCCCGATGGCGATGGCCTCGTCGTTGCGGCCCGCGCCGTGGTAGGAGAAGGAGAGGTTGCTGAGGACGGTCAGGGTCTCCGGATGCTCCGGGCCCAGGACCCGCACCTTGTCGGCGACGGCCTGCTCCTCCATGGCGATGGCCTCGTCGAACCGCCCCGCCTCCGAGCGGCAGCCGGCGAGGCTGGTGCGGGCGGCGAGGGTCTCGGGATGGTCGGGGCCGAGGATCCGCGTGCGGTCGGCCACCACCCGTTCCAGCAGGTCGCTGGCGTCAGCGGTGCGCCCGGCCTGGTGGTAGGCCGCTGCGAGGTTGCTGCGGCTGGTGAGGGTGTCGGGGTGGTCCGGGCCCTGGATCCGCTCTTTATCGGCGAGGACCCCTTCCCCGAGGTCGATGGCCTTGGCGGTGTGCCCGGTCCGGTGGTAGGCCGTCGCGAGGTTGCTGCGGCTGGTGAGGGTGTCGGGGTGGTCCGGGCCGAGGATCCGTACCCTGTCGGCGAGGACCTCCTCCCCGACGTCCATGGCATCGTCGAAACGCCCGGCCTCTTGGTAGGCCGCGGCGAGATTGCCGCGAGCGGTGAGGGTCTGGGGGTTGTGGAGGCCCAGAAGGCGCGTGCTGTCGGCCACCACCTGTTCCAGCAGCGTAACGGCCTGCGCGACGTCTCCGGCCTCCTGGCGGGCGAGGGCGAGATTGCCGCGGGCGGTGAGGACCTCCGGGTGCTCCGGGCCCAGGAGCCGCACTCTGCCGGCGAGGGCCTCCTCTGCGAGGCCGATGGCCTCGGCGGAGCGTCCGACCTCCTGGAGGACCACGGCGAGGTTGCTCCGCGCGGTGAGGGTGTCGAGGTGGTGCGCGCCCAGGACGCGCGCGCTGTCGGCCGCCACCCGTTCCAGCAGGGAGACGGCCCGGGCGATGTCTCCGGCCTCCTGGTGGGCCAGGGCGAGGCTGCCGCGGGCGGAGAGCGTGTCGGGGTGGTCGGGGCCGAGGACGCGTGTGCGGTCGAGCACCACCTGTTCCAGCAGCGTGACGGCCTGGGCGGCGCGACCGGCCAGCAGGTGGCAGATGGCGAGTTCGGCACGGACGCCGATGGTGTCGGGGTGGTCGGGACCCAGGGTGCGGACGCTGTCGGCAGCGAGCCGATCCAGCAGGGCGAGGGCCTCCCCGGTCCGTCCGGCGTGTCGGTGGCAGGAGGCGAGGACGCGGCGCGCGGTGAGCGAGTCGGGGGCGTGGGCCAGTACCTCCCCCAGCAGGGAAGCGGCCTCGTCGGTATGGCCCATGCGTACGAGCAGGGCGGCGAGATCGGTGCGGGCGGTCAGGGCCCTGGGGTGGTCGGGGCCCAGGACGCGTACCTGGTCGGCAGCCACGTCCGTCAGGAGGCCGACGGCTTCGTCGCCGCGCCCGACCTGCCAGTAGGACGAGGCCAGGTTGCCACGGGCCATGAAGGTCTCGGGGTGGTCGGGGCCCAGGACGCGCGCGCTGTCAGCCGCCACCTTCTCTTCCAGGCGGATGGCCTCGTCCGTTCGCCCGACCCGGAAGTACGACAGGGCGAGGCCGGCCCGGGCCGTGAGGCTGTGGGTGTGGTCGGGGCCCAGGAGCCGTACGCGGTCGGTGAGTACCTGTTCCTTGACGGCCAGGGCCTGCTCGTTCCGTCCGGATTCGTGGTACGAGTCCGCGAGGTTGCCGAGGGCACCGAGCGTGTGGGGGTGGTCGGGGCCGAGGATCCGTCGGCAGTCGGCCGCCACCTGTTCGAGCAGGGCGACGGCGTGGGCGGTGCGCCCGGCCTTCCGGTGGGCCAGGGCGAGGTTGCCCCGCGCCACGAGGGTCTCGGGGTGGTCCGGGCCGAAGCGCCGCGCGTTGTCGGCCACCGCTCGTTCCAGCTGCGGCACGGCGTCGGTGGTGCGGCCGGCCCGCTCGTGGCAGACCGCCAGGACGCCCCGGGTCGTGAGGGTGTCGGGGTGGTCGGGGCCCAGGAGGCGCTCGTAGTCGGCGAGGAGCCGCTCCCCGATGGCCACCGCACGGTCCGGGTGACCGGCCTGTTGATGGGCGAGGACGAGGTTGCCGCGGGTGGCCAACGTATGGGGGTGGTCGGGGCCCAGGAGCCGTTCGTGGTCCGAGAGGGCCCGCTCCCCGGTGGAGACGGCGTCGTCGAAGCGTCCGGCCTGCCTGTACGCGACGGCCTGGTGGGCGCGGGCGCGGAGCGCATCGGGGTGGTCGGGGCCGAGGAGACGCCCGCCGTCGAGGGCCAGCTGGTTCCAGTGGGCGGTGGCGGCGGCCAGGCCGGCTTCGAGGAGGCTGGTGCCGTAGCGGAAGAGCAGGCCGTGGGCGTGGGGTTCGGCCTTGTCGAAGTGCCAGAGGAGTCCGCCGGCGTGCCCCCGCAGCGCTTCGGTGTTGGCCCTCAGGACGATGGCCAGGGCGTGGTCCTGGTGCTCCTCCCCCGGCCACAGGGCGAGGAGCCCGTCGGCGGCCGTGTAGTGCGGGCGCTCGCCGGCGGGGGTGGTGTCGAGGGTGGCGCGGGCGGTGAGCGCGTGGATGGTGACCTGCCGGTTCGGTTCCTCGGTGAGGGTGAGGAGGCTGTAGTTGTGCAGGACCGCCAGGGCGTCGAGCGCGTCCTCCTCCGGCACCCGTCGCACGGCACCGCGCCCGTCCTCGACCTCGGCGCCCCCGCCCCCCACCGCTCCGGCACGGGCGCGGGCGAGGTGCTCCAGCACCGGCGCGGTGGCCCACAGGGCCTCCGGATGGCCGGCGGGGTCGAGGAGCGAGGCCAGGACCAGCGCGTCCACGGTGAGCGGATCCTCCTGCCGGACGGCGTCGAGGGACAGCAGAAGGGCCACTGCGACGGACAGGTGGTAGCCGTCGACGCCGTCGCGCCCCGGTAGGGCCTCCTCCAAGGACTGGCCGCGCTCACGGAACGACTGGAGGTACCGGCTGCTGCTGCGCCGCCGCTGGATCATGTAGGCGGCGGCGTAGGCGAGCGCCAGGGGCAGGTGCCCGAGCGCCTCGGCGAGGTCGGCGCTCCCGGCGTCCAGCAGGTGGGAACAGCGGGCGGCTTCGAGGCGGTCGCGCAGGTAGGCGGCGGACTCGGGAGCCGAGTAGACGCCGATGTCCACGAGTGCGCGCCCGGCGTCGCTGGCCGCGGCCCCCCGCAGCCGGCTGGTGGCGATCACCCGTCCGCGCCCGCCGCGGCTCGTGGCGGGCCACAAATCGCCGAGGGTCTGGTCGGTGATGTTGTCGAGGACGATCAGCCAGGACCTCTCGGTGGTGGCGAGCCAGGCGAGGAACGCGGCCGCGTCCTGCTCGACGGTCTCCGGCTGTCCGCCGACCCCGGGCACCCGCACCTTCACCGCGGTGCCGGCGTACGCCTCCAGCACACCGGCCGGCCGTGTGGCGTCCACCCACATCACCAGGTCGGTGCCCTCGTTGATGGCCCGGCGGGCGTAGTGTGCCGCGAGCTGGGTCTTGCCGACCCCGCCCTGGCCGGCCAGCACCTGGGACAGGACGACGGTGCCGGACCTCTCCCGCGCGTCGTCGATGACCCCGCACACCTCGGTTCGCGGTTGGAATGCACTGGGTTCGGGTGGGAGATTGCCCTCCAGGACCGGCCATTGGACCGGGCCCTTCTTGGCTTCGACCAACTCCAGGTCGGGCATGGTCCGGCGGTCGCCGTGCCGGGACAGGAGGTCGGCGAACCGCGGGATCCCGAACAGGGGGTGGATCGGCTGGGCGTGCAGGCGGCGCTGCCCGAGGGCCGGGTCGGCCAGGGTGACGACACCGACCAGCCGCCCCTCGCAGAAGACGGCGCTGCCCGAAACCCCCGCCCACGGCGACGCGCCGTTGCGTCCCCTCCGGCTCCGGCGCTCGGGCCAGATCGGTGTGTCCAGGACCCATCCCCCGCCGGTCCTGGAGGTACCGGCCGGGGGCAGGTCGCCCCGCAGGTGCTCCACCTGCGGTTTCCCGCCGTCGTCGGCGAACGACGGGAAGCCCAGGCCGTCGTACGACAACAGCGCGGCCCCGGCCGGCCGGCCCCACCGCACGGGCGCGGAACCGCCCAGATCAACGGGCTCGTCCAGCCATAACAGCGCCACGTCCACCGTGTCGGGAACCTGGTCGCCGGGAGTGGGCCAGCAGACGCGGACGTCTCGCCGGTGCAGCAGCTCCGTGCTCAGGACCGGATGCCCGACGCGCACGCTCAACCACGGTTCGGAGCCGCGCACGACGTGCAGGCTCGTCAGGACCAGCCGGGGCCCGATCAGGTAGCCGGTGCCGTTCGGTGCGTCCCCTACGCGGATCAGTACCAGTCTCCTCGGGTCCATGTCACTCGTCCCAGGGCTGGGGCTGCGGCGGCTCGGACGGCTGAGAACCGTAGGCGGGGTCAGGCGACCCGGCGTGCGTTCTGCGGCCCGAGGAGCCGCGCTCGACCCGCCAGGGCACATCGGAGCCGAGGGCCTCGTCCAGGACGTTCAAGGTGAGGGTGAGCCTCTCTCGACGGACGGCCCCGCGCGCCCCTCCGGCCTCGGCCTCGCCCTTCGCACCGAGCGCGCCGACGGACACCTTCACCTTGCCGGCGCCGTCCCGCCGGAACTCGACCTCCAGCTCCAGCTCCGCCTTCTCCACTTCGAATCTCAACTGCTGCTGCGCGCCGTCGGTCTGCGCCTGGTACAACTCCGACCGCAACTGCCGCAACGCTTCACTGAGACTGATCTCGTCCATCCGTACCGTCCCCACCCATCCGTGCCCGCCCCACACCGTGGTGAGCGCGGCGCACAACCGATCCGGCCCGCCCACGACGGCCTCAACAGAGCGCCTCCTCAAGGGAGAAGAGCCCGGAGGGCCGTCGACGCGCACCAGTCTGCTGGCAAATGAGGGCGCTCGTCCCGGGAACGGCCAACTGTCCACTCCTGCCGGTCCGGTGGCACCGGCGACGAGCATGCGCTCGTCGAGCCGAGAGCTCGAACGAGATGGCGCCGGGCCGCTCCCGCTCGCTGGAGATCGCCGGCTTTGTCGACCTCATCGGTGCGGTGAGCATGGACTGGGACGCGGAGCAGTCCCCCGACACGTGCCAGGCGAGGCCCCCCTGACGCGGTAACGGGGCGACGTCCTCGCCGTTCCCCCTCGCTTCCACGTGCTTGCGCCAGCCGGACGGCGGAGACCACGAAACCCCCACTCGGCAAGCTGCCTCCTGCGCCAGCCACCGTTCGCGGTCTGCGCGGCGTATACCTCGTCGGGCGAGGGCGCGGTGGCTGTGCCCGCTCGCTGCGCGACCCGGGGATGACGCTGCCTCACCCGGCACGGCAGGCGGCGTCACCACAGGTGAAGGAAGCTCCGGGCGTCGTCATAACCGTCGAGGGCCCGTCCGTCCACGTCCGTCGGGTCGGCCTCGGCCCGCGCCGCCAGCGACTTCGCCAGCGCGAGGGCCTCATCGCTGAGCCGCCCGAAGCGTCGAGCGGTATGTCCCAGGCACAGGCCGGCCAGCCCGAGCAGTGGACTTCCCGACACAGCCCGCGTCCCGACCTGCATGCACCAGTGCTCGACGAACTCCGCGTCGTCGTCGTTCAACGCGGTGCCGACCAGGACGCCCGCCGCCTCGCCCTCCGCCGAGCGGTCACGCAGAGCCCGCTCCATCATCTTGACCACCGCCTCGTGAGGCAGAGCCGGAGGGTTCTCGAAGCTCAGATGAGAATGCACCCGACGAGACTACGCGGACCGCATCCGAGATCCGCCTGCCGCCGCCCCGTCCGGCAGGACGGGGCACTGCATGCCCACCCACGCTGTGCTGTGCTGTGCTGTGCGCCAGTGGAGACGGGGCGGATGGCGAACCCACCGCTGAGGGGCATCCGGCTGCCTATCACACCGCCGCCGCCATGGTTACCGTCACCCCGCCCGGCTTCCCGGTCCTGGTGCCCGGCGAAGCCACCGGCGACCCCCGACGGCCGCCTCCTGCGCTACCTGGGCGCACTGGAAGCGTTCGACCGCGCCTTCCCCGGCTTCCGCAGCGAAGCCCACGACATCACCGTCGACCCGGCTACCGGCGACTACCTCATCGAAGTCGCCCGCGAACCGTGGCCCGCCCGCGATCTCCACCCACGCCCGGCCGCGCACCCGACGCGCGCTGATCCCAGCGCCCCGGCGCCTTCTTCTCGCCCCCGGCAAAAACGGCCGCCGAGCCGTACGCGGCCCCGGTAGGGGCGATCGGAACAGCACCGCATGTACCCGTGCCCTGCCGCGTGGCAGGGCACGGGTACGTCATTTCTGAGCGGGCCGCGCGACCAGCCGGCGCCAACCGGCCCTGCTCTACCCGGCAGGCTCCCACTCCTCGGGTCCGCCGCCTCTCCACTCCACGAAGCCCGTGTCGGTCAGGTCGACGTCCTCGGCGTCCTCCAGGCCGGCCTCGGCCAGAAAGACGCGGATGTCGGCCGGGCGGTGGGCGACTCCGATGGCGACGCCGTCGTACCGCACCCGACGCCAGCCGTTCTTGTCGGGCGGGTAGACGACCAGCTTGGCGGGCATGAGCCCAGCCTCCGGCGGCCCGGCTCCGGCGGCATCCGCCCGCGCCCGAATGGGTGGAGCCGCCGCACCAGGGCTCCGCGCCATCAGCGGGGCCGGGTCGGTACCCGTTCCTCAGCCCGGGTACCGCCGGGCAGGTCGGCTCGCTGCGCGTCAGTCCAGCTCGTCGGTCCTGGTGAGGGCGGGCGGCCAGTTCGCGGGGATCTCGTCGGTCTGCGGGGCGTAGAGCCGCAGGGTGATGGTGAACTTGCCGCTGGTGGGGATGGGGAGCCAGTTCGTCTTGGGCAGGGAGCCGTCGTCGGGCGCGACGGCGCTGAGGTAGAGGGTGGTCGCGCCGGTGCCCGGGGTGGCCACCGGCTCGGCGAAGTGGCCGACGGCGTAGATCTCGGCCGGGTTGGCCACCAGGAAACTGTCGGCGTCGTAGGCGGTCAGCGACCAGAACGCGTCGACGGGCGGCAGCTGGCCGGCGGGGAAGGTGAGGGTGTAGCGGATCGGTGCGCCGGTGCCGTCGGTCGAGGGGCCGCCGGTGCTGGGGTAGAGGGCGTCCTCGGGGAGGTTGGCGGCCAGGCCGAACATGGCGATGTAGGCGCGCTGCACGTAGTCGGTGCCGTAGTAGCCGATGTCGGTCTTGACGAAGGTCCAGCCGTTGATCGGCTCGGGCCCCTTGTGCTGGGTGATGATCTTGAGGCCCTCCTCCTTGGCCCGGTCCAGGACCTGGGCGTCGGGCAGCCTCGCGGGGTCGTACGGGTAGACGCCCAGCTCGGCGAGCGTGGCGCTCATGGCCGGGTCCGGGGGATTGAGCGGGGTGACAGGCAGCAGATCGATCATTCGGGCGAAGAACTCGGGACCGCTGAGGGCATTGATCTGCTCGGAAGGCGGAGCGGTGGAGACGGCGGGGTCGTAGCTGCCGTCCGGCGGAACGAAGGTGCCGTGGTCGGGCCAGGCGCTCAGCGGCAGCAGCCGCATCAGGCTCTGGTACTCGGTGACAGCGCTCACCTGCTCTCCGTCCGTGCCGAACAGTTCGATCCGGCCCATCAGCCAGACCGTGTCGGTCCCCATCGGCACGTGGTACACGTCGTCGGGGAGATCTCCCTTCCAGTCCGGCCCGGTCAGCGCGTAGGCGTAGACCTCGGCGCCGGAGGACGGATCGGTGGTCGGGGTGCCGAGCGGGGTGATGCTGCTGGGCGATTTGAAGGACGTGTTCGACCAGGCGTCCATCAGCTGCATCAGCCAGTAGCGGCCCTCGTCCATGACCGGCACCGCCAGCACCATCGGCTCGGCCGCCAGGTCGATCCACGCCTGCGAGTAGAGCGTGTCCACGTTGGGACGCACCACGTCCTTCGACTCCGGCGTGGGCGGCGCGTCGTACTGACAGAACTGGTTGGTGGGCGCCTGTGTGGCATTCACCTTCACGGTGTTGGTCTGTAACCGGCGGGTCAGCTCCATCATGATCAGCGCGTAGCCGAAGACGTAGACGTCCGTCGCTGCGGCCTGCGCGTGGTGCTGGGGGTGGGGGTGGGGCTTTGAGGCCATGCCGTGATCCCTTCCGGTATGTCGGATCGGTGACGCTAGTGGCCGGTCCGTGCACGCCGCAGCGACAGATCAAGCCGATGTGAAGGGCCGTCACAACTCACTCCTGCGTCCATCGACTCGGGTCCGGCATGGGCGCCGGGTCGGCTGGGGCGGTCGCGCTCCGGCGCGTCCCGGGGCTGACGGCAGGGGGCGGCCCGGACCGTGGCACGTGTACGCGTGCCACTCCCCCGGAGCGGTCACCGCCTGCTCCACGCGCCTTGCCTGCCGGAACCCCTTGGCGGGGTCGATGTGGCGGCAGGTGACCGGGCGGCCGGCGCGCAGCAGGGACCGGCCGGGCTGCGGCAGCGCGGTCGGTCTTGCCGGCCGGGCCGGGCCGATCGCGGTGGTGCAGGTGGCGTGGACCGTGACGGTCGAGGTCATCAGGCCGTGTGGGGCGGGGCCGGTGTTGAGCCAGGACGCGGACCAAGCGGGCCACGGGCGCAGGCGTGGCAACGGTCCCGGGAGGCGTTGGCGCTGTTCGTCGAGGGACGTCACCGCTCCTACGACAAGACGCCTGGCGCGCCTTCGTCCCCGGCCCGGGTCAAGGCGGCCCTTCTGAGGAACTGCGGGTCACGGCCGAGGCGTGGTGGACACACCGGCCAGTGCTGGCCCGGGAAGTCGGGGGGCGGCTTCCCGGGCCAGCGTCGCGGTACCGCGGGGGAGCGGTATGCATGCCGTGCGACACCAGAAGGAACGATTCCCCAGCCGGAAAGTCACGCCCGCCACTGCAACACCGGTGCCGCCACCGCCGCTCACACCGCGTCCTCCGCGATCTGCGGGTCGCCGTTGGGTGCGTTCTCCACGACGTAGTGGAAGCACCCCTGCGGGGTCGCGCCAGCGGCGGCGTGCGCCTCGCCTTCGACAGTAACCCGCTGCCCGCCGGGGTGGTTAGGCCTGGCACACCCCCGACCAGCGTGAAGGCGGACACCGCATGACCCCCACCAGCTGCTCCCCCGTCGTCAAGGGCCTGCTCGCGGCAGCGCTCACCATGGCCGTCACCGCCACAACCGGCACCGCGGCGACCGCTGCCGGCGACGACGGCTGGAAGGGAGCAGGCGGCCTCACGCTCAACAGCGCCGACAACGCCAAGGTCGACGCGTACCTCGACCGGGCCCGCCAAGCCGAGAAGACGATCAGCACCGACGTACGCGCCGCCGCCCAGATCTCGGGAGCCGAGCTCATCGGCTTCGACCAGCGCCTGAAGTCCCCGGACTCACTCAAGCGGAAGGTCGCCACCTCCCTGCAGGACAACCCCCAGCAGGATGTGGACACCGTCCTCGGCAGGCTCACCGACGCCGTCCGCTACACCCTGCAGTGGCCCGACGGTCGCTACACCACCGGCGTGACCCAGGCGTCCGCCGTTCTGACAGCCTGGGGCAACGACAGCACCAAGTGGTCCAACACCTGGGGCCGCAGCAGCGGCTACAGGGGCCTCAACACCGGCTGGCGCGCCACCCGTTCGGGCCAGCTCTACGAAATCCAGTTCCACACCCCCGCCAGCAAGCACGCCCAGGAAGCCACCCACCTCCTCTACGAGGAGCAGCGCCTGCCCTCCACCAGCCCCGAGCGGAAGAAGGAACTCCAGGCCCAGCAGGACGCCCTCTTCAACGCCGTCCCCGTCCCCGACGGAGCCGACCAGCTCACCGCACCCGAAATCACCACGGTTCCGGCAGCCGCCACCAGGGCTGAGTCCGCGGCCGTCTGAAGCATGCGGGCCTCAGGACCGGGTGCTGCCTCGGGTCTTCGGCGCGGCGGGCGGGTGGGTGGAGGCGAGCGGGCCTGTTGGCGTACCGGGGTGTCCGACGTTGGTCGCGGCATGGGTGGTCGTGGTCCTGGTGAGCTGATCACCATGGCGGAACTCTACAAATTTGTGATCATGAATCGATTGATCATCCCCCTCATTAGGCGCTCTCTCGCTTGACACAGTGGTGACACAGCCAGTCCGGCCAACTGTCGAATCACCACAAGGGAGAACCGTCATGGGTACGGGTATCACCGGAGTTGCCGTCACCGGCCTGGGGGCCACCACGCCGCTCGGCGGCGACGTGGAGGCCACCTGGCGGGCGATGCTGCGCGGCGAGAACGGCATCCGCGCCATCGAGGAGGAGTGGGCCGCGACCCTCCCCATACGTATCGCCGGACGGGTGCGGCGGGAGCCGACCGAGGTGCTGGACCGGGTGCAGGCACGGCGTCTGGACCGGTGCGAGCAGCTCGCGCTGGTAGCCGCTCGTGAGGCGTGGGCGGACGCGGGGCGTCCGCAGGTGGAGCCGGAACGGCTCGCCGTGGTCGTCGGCACGGGTACCGGCGGGGTGCTGACCCTGCTCGGGCAGGACGACGTTCTGGAGGCGTCCGGGGTACACAAGGTCTCCCCGCACACCGTTCCGATGCTGATGGCCAACGGTCCGGCCGCCTGGGTCTCCATCGACCTCGGCGCACGCGGCGGCGCGCACACCCCGGTCAGCGCCTGCGCCTCCAGCGGGGAAGCGTTGTCACTCGCCCTGGACCTGATCCGGCTGGGGCGGGCCGACGTGGTGGTGGCCGGCGGTGCGGAGGCCTGCGTTCATCCGCTGCCGTTGGCCGCGTTCGCGCAGGCCAAGGCCCACTCGACGCGCAACGACGATCCGGCGGCGGCCTCCCGCCCCTTCGACACCGGCCGCGACGGCTTCGTCATCGGCGAGGGCGCGGGGCTGCTCGTCCTGGAACGAGCGGAGTTCGCGGCGGCGCGCGGGGCGCGGGTGTACGCACGGCTGGCGGGGGCGGGGGTGACCTCTGACGCCCACCACATCACCGCCGCCCACGCGCCGGGACAGGTACGCGCGATACGGACGGCGCTGGCCTCGGCCGAGCTCGCCCCCGCAGACGTCGCGCTCGTGCACGCACATGCGACGTCGACGCAGGCGGGCGACGTCGTGGAGGCGCGGTCGATCGCCGAGGCGGTGGGCACGCACCCTGCGGTGACGGCGACCAAGTCCATGACGGGGCACCTGTTCGGGGCGGCGGGCGCGGTGGGCACCATCGCGGCGGTGCGGGCGGTGTACGAGGGAGTCGTCCCGCCAACCCGGAACCTGGAGTCCCCGGACCCGGAAATCGGCCTGGACGTGGTCACGGACGGTCCCCGCCGGATGCCGGTGCCCGCCGCGCTGGCCAACGCCTTCGGCTTCGGCGGCCACAACGCGGCGCTGCTCTTCACCTCCGCCTGACCGTATCCCCACTCTCCAAGCGCCAGCCTCAGACGCGTCCGCGCCGGCGTCTGGGCCGGCTGACACCCTCACGGCAAGGGACAGGTGCGCGGCCATGGCGTGCAGGTCGGTGCCCCCGGCGGCCGCGTACGGGAAAACTCCCACGCCGCCGCTGAGACTCTGGCCCAGTACGCCGGTTCCCCTTTCCGTGTTGCTCTTCGCCCGCGCGCGCGGTGGGCCTGCACCTCGTGCCACAGCCGGGGGTCGCCGCCGCGTCCATGGCGCCACCAGGAGGGTGAGGGCCATGAGCGCGCCGCCGTCTTGGGCTGTGCGCGGGACCCGCTGCAACGCGCGTGCCCACGCCCGCCATCAGGGGCCGGCATCACGCGCACGCTCCAACGGCGTGACACCAGTCAGCGGGCGGCGGCCGACGGGGGGCAGCACTGCTTGACCGTGGCGGTCCAGGCTAGAACGGCGGCTCCACGCTGAACCCGCCCGTAGCGGCCCAGGGGTCGTCCTGCTCTCGCTGCTCAGCCGCCTCTCGCTCCTGCTCCCTCTTCCGCCGTTCGGCAGCCGCGCGGCTCTCGGCGATCGTGGGAATGGCATCGAGGGCCGCCGCCGGGCGGCCGTGCCTGATCAGCATGTCGGGCAAGTCATGGTGAACCAAGTAGTGGGTGGAGGAGCGGAGCAGGGCGAGGGCTTCCTCCGTCCGTCCGTCCTGCTCCAACAGCCGCGCCAGCGCGGCGTCCCACTCGCCCGGCTCCCGCTCGTTGAGGGCGGTGGCCTCCGAGATGCCCTCCTTGCAACGGCCTGCCTCGCCCAGCAGCCAGAGCCGCAGGTGGCGGACCTCGTCCGGGTGCTCCTTGACGTATTCGTCGGTTTGACCGTCCAGGAGTTCGAGTGCCCGGTCGGGGCGGCCGTCCTGGACGAGCAGTTCCAGCGCCCACTGGAGGAAGTTCCAGCAGTCGTAGTACTCGTAGGTGGGCCGGCCGGTCTCGACGGCTTCGTCGACCCTCCCCTGGCGGACGAGGAGCCGCATCAGCGCCGCCCGGTCCTTCGGGTGGTCGTGGGTCGCGATCCCCTCGCGCAGCACGTACTCCGCTTCGTCCGCCCGCCCCGCGTCCTCCAGTGCCTTCGCATACACGTCGAGGGCTGAGCGGTGGTCTTCGGCGGCCAGGGCCCCCAGCTCCTCGATCAGGCCCTGCCGGGCGAGGAGCTCCGCGTAGTACTCCGGGAAGTTGACGGGGTGCCGTCGGCCGGAAGCCCTCTCGGCGCGCAGGACCTCGACGGCCTCGTCCGTGCGCCCTGCCCGCTCCAAGACCTGGGAGATCAGGAGCAGCACATGCCACCGGTCGGTCCGGTTCGTCCCGCAGGATCCGCCGCACCGCTCGCACGCCGCGCCTTCGGCACCCTCCATGTGCTCGGCCTCCCGCGTGAGCACGTCCAAGACCAGGTCGTCGTGTCCCCGACCCTCGGTGATCTCGACCAGGCGGGAGCGGAGCCAGTGCTCCCCGAGGCGGGGTGAGAGCACGTCGACGGCCTCCTCTATCCGTCCGGCCTTCGACAGCAGCTCGGCGTAGCGGGCGCACACGTGGCCGTCGCCCAGTTCGGTCGCGTCGGGGCGCACCCGCGCGAGCGCCTTGTCACCATGGCCCTGGTGGATCATGATCTCCGCGGTGAGCCACTCGGCAGGTCGCCAGCCGACCTCTGCGAACGGATCCAGCAACGCCAGCGCCCGGTCGCACTTCCCGGCCGCGCACAACTCCCGGGCCGCCGCGTCCGCGCAGTTCCAGTCGCCACGCTCCCGCGCCGCCCGGACCAGCAATTCCACTTGCCCCAGGTCGAGGAGGGTCCGCACCATACGCGGGTAGACGCCACCGTGGTGCCGCGCCTGCCAGGAAAGATCGTCAATGTTCACCCGGGCACCTTACGCACTGCCACCGACAGCCTCCGCCCAACGGGAGCCGGGACACCGGCAACAACCTCGTACACGGCGATCGAACTCCGCTGGGACAACCCGTCACCAGCCGAAGTCCACAAGGCGGGTCAACCGTCTGCGCGGTATCCGGCCTCTGGCAGGGGTGCACAACCCAGGCCTTGAAATCGGTCCAGCTCCGCTGTCAGAGGTCACCGAGACCTGGAAGTCCGCCCGGCACCGTCCGAACGCCAGGACTCGACAGGGTCATGATCTCCGGCTGGACCGCACAGCAGCCGTCGCCCCCCCCCTCGCTCGCTCGCTCGCCGAGGTACTCCCCCCGGGCGAGGGGCGCGGCTGGTACGTCTACACCGCTCTCCCGCGCCGCTGGTAGAGCACGTGCCGGGACCGTCGGACACGGGTGACGAGCCCGGCCCGGTGGAGGATCTGCAGGTGGTAGGAGACGGTGGCCGGACTCAGGTAGAGACGCTGGGCGATCTCCGTCGTGGAACGCGGTTGGCTCAGCTCGGCCAAGAGCCTTTGGCGCATCGCCCCGATCAGCGGGTGGTCCTGGGCCGGCGGAAGACAGCCGATCTGCGCGGCGGGATAGACGATGAGCGGAGTGCGCGGCGCCGGCGTCCCGGGCGGTTCCCCGGCGCAGAAGAGGGCCCGGTCGACGAAGACGCTCGGTGTGAGGATCACCGCTTCCGCGTCCAGCGTCAGCCGGTGGATGCTGTCCGTGCGGAGGTGGACGAGCAGTTCGCCGTCGCGCCATTCCAGGTTCGGGGCCAGCCGGTTGAGGGCCTCGGCGAGCCCGTACTGGGCGATCTCGGTGGCCCGGGTGGTGACGTCGGCTTCCAGTCGGGCCCTGATGGCCGGCCACGAGGGTTTGAGTGCCTCGTGCCAGAACCGCCCCATCTCGTCGGCGAGTCGGCGTGCGAAGTGCTCCTCCCCCCGGTCGAGGGCCTGCAGGAGCTGCCGCGGCGCCGGCTGGACGGAACCGGGGTCCCAGGAGTGGCCGTTGACGGCCCCCGCCAGCTCGTAGCGGATCCGTTCCTGCGGGGTCGTCGCGATCTGGTGCAGGGCGATGTCGATGTCGGTCAGGAAGGCCGGGGGTTCCGGCCGGAGGAAGTCCGGGGCGTAACCGAGGGGGCCTCCCCCTCCGACCACGGCCAGCAGCCCGAGCCGGTGCCGGGTCAGCGCGTCCGTGGCCCTGGTCCGCCAGGGCGCGGTCAGGGTGCCTGGGCTGAAGCCGACGAGGCGGAGCAGGTCCTTGGCCGAGCCTATCGGTGAGACCGCGAACCTCACGCCCCCCAGCCCCCGGGCACCCAGGCGGATCCGGATCACACGCGTTTCCCCTTCGCCAGTCTCTTCGAAAGAAATCGAATCATTCGACCGGTCAATCGGCCTGGCGTTTCCTGGACTCACCGCACAGACCGGCTGAAAGGAATCCAGGACACATGATCGTTCACAAGAAGCTGGCCGCCGTGGCGACCGCCGTGGCAGCCCTCGCCGTCGGCGCCACAGGCACGGCGTCCGCCCAGGCGGCCGAGCCCGCCGCCCACCACGTGGCCTGGGAGCAGGGCCAGGCGCCCGGCCCCCGGGCGGGCTCCCTCGCCGCGGGCATCTACGTCCGTATCTACAGCCTGTACAAGGCGACTCCGGGCCAGTGCCTGGACGCCGACGCCACCGCCGGCGGCAACGGCACCAAGGTCCAGGTGTGGGGGTGCAACGGCACCGCCCAGCAGGAGTGGCTGCTGTCCACCGACGGCAGCCTGCGGAGCGTGCGGTTCCCGGGCATGTGCCTGGACGCCGACACCAACGGCGGCGGCGCCAACGGCACCCGGGTGCAGCTGTGGCAGTGCAACGGCACCACCCAGCAGCAGTGGTACCACCCCTCCGGGGACCTGGCCATCTACAACGCCCGCTTCAACAACGGCAACAACACCGTGCTGGACCGCGACACCAACGTCACCGGCAACGGCGCCCGGGCCCAGCTGTGGGGCAAGAACTTCCAGTCCCAGCAGTGGTGGGACATCCGGACCGCGTGACGCCTCCGACGCCGCCGGTGCCGGTGCCGGTGTCGGTGCCGGCCGGTGTCGGTGCCCGGTGAACGGCAGTCTCGACACCGAGGGCACACGCATGAACGCAGCGACATGTCCCCGGAGGAAGCTCAGGGCGGGGGTACGGAAACTACGACAAGTGTCGGCCCGGTCCGGCGAATTCGCCGAACGCCGGCGTCCAGCTGATCCTGTACGGCTGCGACAGGGGGGCGGAGCAGCCCTGTAGTGGATGCCCCATCACCGCTCCCCGGGCCTGCTCACGCGAGCAGCTCACGGCTCGGCGCCTACCCGCCCTGCCTCCCACCGTCGTCGGGAACCCGGCGGGCGGGTGGTGATCCCGCTCCTGGTCGCGGCGCTCGGGGATCAGGGCGGGTGTCGGCGCCAGGGCGGTGCTGAGCGAAGCGGTAGTCTCCGATGCTCGGACACCGCAGGGGTCCAGCAGGGGCGGTAGGGGGTAGGGGATGTTGCGGGGCACCGAGGCGGTCTTCACGGAGGAGCACCTGGATGCACCGGTGCTCCTCGACTCGGCGCACGCCGTCGACGCGATGATCGACGCGCTGATTACCGGCGGCCCACTGCGCAACACGGCCCAGCTGATCTGCCTGGATCGCGCGGTGCTGCCGTCGGGCTGGCCGGACCACGAGTTCCAGGTCGGGGTCAGCGCCTGCGGTCGGTTCGGCGTCCTGTCCTACAGCACCGGCAAGGAGGGTGCGTTGGTCCCGGCCGGCGAGGCGACCGCCCCGGTGGCAACCTACATGGTCGTCACCCACCCCCGGGAGTTCCTGGAGCCGACAGAGGTCCCGATCGGCCTGGTGCGCCAGGCCGTGAAGGAGTTCGTCCTGTCCGGCGGACAGCGGCCCACATGCCTTGAGTGGCGCGAAGAGCCCTACTGACCCGGTTTCCGCGGAGGATCAATGGCGGCAGGAATGCGGGTACGTGAAATGGCCGGGCAGCCCAAGGTGTTGATCACGTCATGAGTCAAGGACCAGCACCTCGCCCACTGTCCGACGAAGCCCTCTCCAGCATCCTGGGCCAGCAGCAGTTCGGCACGCTCGCCACCGTCAAGCGCAGTGGCCACCCCCACCTGACCACCATGCTGTACAGCTGGGACCCCGAAGCCCGCCTCGTGCGCTTCTCGACGACCGCCGACCGCGTCAAGGTCGCGCATCTGCGGCGCAACCCGCGTGCGGCCCTTCACGTACAGGGCGGCGACGTGTGGTCGTTCGCCGTCGCCGAAGGCGAGGCCGAAGTCTCCGAGAGCACGGCCGTTCCCGGCGACGCCGTCGGGCGCGAACTCCTTGGGATGATCCCGCGAGCCGCGAAGCCGGAGGATGAGGATGAGGCTGCGTTCCTGGAGCAGCTGGTCGCCGAGCGCCGGGTGGTCATCCGCTTGAAGGTGGACCGGCTGTACGGCACGGCGCTCGACATGGACAGCTAGGACACACCGGGTCCGTGCTGGTCATAGCCCCTCGTCCAGGACTGTGACCAGCACCCTCGCCACATGGCGGCCCAGACTCGTCCCGCCCAGGGGTCCGGCGTTGATCCCCATCTCCACGAGCCGCGGCTTGGCGTGCGGGGTTGCCCCCGCATGCCGGCACCCAGGAAAGGCCTACGCCTGCGCCTTCAGGCTTGCACGGTGGGGCGGACGACGATCTCGCTGACGTCGACGCCTTCGGGTTGTTCGATGGCGTAACCGATGGCGGAGGCTATCGCCGAGGGCGGCATGGCGATCTCGTCCCGCTGGCGGGTCATCGCGGCCGCGGCTTCGGGGCTGGCTCCCTTGCCGATGCCTTCGGTGTGGGTGAAGCCGGGTGAGACGAGTGTGACGCGCAGGTCGGGCCCCGACTCCTGGCGCAGGCCCTCGGTGAGCACCTTGACCGCCGTTTTGGTGGCCGCGTAGACCGCCTGGGGGGTTTTGACGACGTAGGCCGCAGTGGAGCCGACGTTGACGAACTGGCCGAAGCGCTGCCGGCGGAAGATGGGCAGAGCCGCCCCGATGCCGTTGAGGAGGCCGGTGATGTGGGTGGAGACCATGGCGTCCCAGTCATCTTGGCGCAAGTCGTCGAAGGGTGAGACGGCCATCGTGCCCGCGTTGGAGACGAGGACGTCGAGTCGACCGTATTGGCTGAGGGCCGTGTCCGTCAGGCGCCGGAGGTCTTCGCGCCGCGTGACGTCGACGATGACGCCGGTGGCGGTGCCGCCCTTCGCCGTGATGCCGTCCACGACGGCGTTCAGACGGTCCTCGCGCCGGGCTCCCAACACGAGTTGGGCGCCCTTTTCTGCGAGGTAGGCCGCGGTTGCCTCACCGATGCCGCTGCTGGCACCTGTGATCGCGATGACTTTGCCTTGGATGCCCGACATGATCGGTTTCCCTTCTCGGGGTGCTCGCAGGTCAGTGCAGTGACCTACAGTGAACCGGAGGCGTCCCCAGTTATCCTCACCCTAAGTGGGGGCGCATCCGGTTAGCAACCTCATAGGACTTCGAAGGAAGAGGGGATGGCGAGCACTGATGACCGACGGAACGCCTCGGCCGCTGCGGGCTGACGCACGGCGGAACAGGGAGAAGATCCTCACGGCCGCCGTACGCGTCTTCACGACGGAAGGGCTGGATGCGCACCTGGAACGCATCGCCAAGGAGGCGGGCGTGGGCAGTGCGACCCTGTATCGCAACTTCCCCACCCGGGAGGCCCTGATCGAGGCGGTCTACCGCAACGAGGTGGCCCACCTGTGCGATGCCGCCCCCGCTCTGCTCGCGCAAAAGCCGCCAGCAGAGGCCCTGCGCGCGTGGACGCGCCTGTTCCTGGACTACGTCACCGCCAAGTACGGCATGATCGACGCACTGCGCGCCATCGCCGCGACGGGAAGCGATCCTTATGGCCACAGCCGGGAAATGATCCAGGCCGCCATCACCTCGCTCATGGACGCTTGCACGGCCGCCGGGGCGATCCGCACCGACATCCGGCCCACGGACATCTTCGCTGCCCTGGAAGGCATCGCCCTCACCTCGGCGAGGGCCGAACATCGACAGCAAGCGGAGCGCCTTCTCGACCTCACCCTGGACGGCCTCATGGTCCGCCCGTGAGGACTCGTGCGCGGGTCCTTAGGCCAGGGGCGTCGGTTCGCGAGCGCAAGGATCGGGCCGAAGGGGGTGAAGCACGCCTTTGCCGCCCTTGATCCGCCGCGGCAACGGCAGGCGGGACCGGGCAAGGTCGGCCCCAGGTGATTGAAGTGATGCCCACGGGACAGGTGCCGGGTCCCAGCAGGTGAAGCCAGGAAGGAAAAAGTCATGCCTGATCCTCAGGAGAGGAACGACCGCCGGTCGCCTCTGGAGCAGGTGACCGGCGAAAACGATGTATCCCCCCAGGAAGAACGCGAGCGGGGCACGTCTCGGTCGGACGACAAGGGCCGGCTCCAGGACGCGGCGCAAAAGGTCAAAGACGCGGCACGGGAGGTCATGGGCACCGGAAAGCACGAGCCGCCGGAGAGTTCACGCCGATCACCAGGAGATGCGCCGTAGAACGCACCACACCTCGCCGTTCGGGTGACGCTGATCAGCCACTCCCCCGGCCGGCCCGCTGCCGGCGCCCCGGTGATTCCGGTCCTGCCCTGCACGGCTCGTCGCACTGGACGGCGGCGGCCCGTAGGCAGCCAGGCCCCCGGGGGATACGCCGGCCGGGGCCGCATCGAGGCGCATCGAACGACGCGGCTGAGCACGCCCATGGACCAGAAGGCACGGCGCCCAGTGCTTCGATGGGCCCGACGGCCGGAAAGCCCCTCCTTGAGCGCTGACCCGGCCCATGGGCAGGCCGCCGACCGTCGTCCCCGCTCCCGACCCCATGGCAGCTGGGGGCGCCCCGATCATCCGGAAGGCCTCGTACACCGCCGGGCATCCGGTTCTCGGGCGTGACCGGGAACGTACCGGACGTGCTCACCGACGGGTCCCCACTCCCACGCCCAAGGGCGCAGGCACCCTCCGCACACAAACCCACGCCCGGGCTGCCGCGGTGCACACGCTCGTACATGACCGCGCAAAGAAGTTCAAAAGTCTGCATGTCGGGTATTTCGATCCTCCGGGCTACATCCCGGCCTCGCAACGACCAGGCGGTGAGTCGCATGTCCGAATGCAAGATCCCCGACTACCGCACGGGCCACCGCGGCCGCCACTGGACTCATGCTCTGCGCGCCGCCCAAAGGAGCGGAGCCGTCATCGTCACAGACGACACAGGCCAGCCCGTCGCCTATGCACCTGCCCGCACCGGCCCCGGCCGCTTCCGCCCCTGGACCACCCACACCGGGATTCGCTACGACAGCCATGACGTCCACCCCGAATGGTGAGCATCATGGCCAACACGTCACTGGCCATCCGACCCGCCCATCGGCCCCGGACACGGACCCCTGCCCCGGCGTGGGGAGCCGGTGCGGGGTGAGAGACGCCTCTGCGCGCCAGGCGGCGTCGAGGCGGCGGCCCCGGCGCCGGGGCCCGCCCTGCGGAAGCGGGCGGGGGCGGAGACCGGTCGGCCCACTCCGGCCGGCGAGACGCATGCCGTCGGGGGCAGGGCTGCCGGGGGGGGGGGAAGCAGGTTGTGCTCCTGCACGGAAGCGCACTCGGCATAACCGCTGATCTGTCGGCGGGTGGGCAGGGCAGCGGTGGGTACGTTCGAAGGTACGGGGTGCGGCCCTGGCCATCAGAGGCTGCGACGGGGGTCGCACCTCGGCGCCGCGTTTTGCGTGAGGTGACGCCCGACCAAGATCACCCCCGCGTTGGTCCGCACGCCTGCGGCCGCCCGAACCGGCCACCTGCCCCACCACCCGGCTGGCCGACCGGACGGAGACGGCCCGGTGCCTGCGCACCCCGTCCAAACGCTGGCCCACCGCGACGGCCACCGCCTCGTGCCCGGGCCTCATGCAGGCCGGGGTCGGCCCGGTCGCGGTGGGGCGGGTCGCGCGGGCCGTGCTGGTCGAGGCCATCCGGCCGGGGACACCGGGGCCGGTGTTCAGCCAGGCAGCAAGGACGTGGGCGACGGCTGCGGCCGGGGGTGTGGGAGCCGCGCGGGCCGGAGGCGGCGGACCAGCGGGGTAGCGGGGGCGCGGCCTCGGAGGCGATGGCGCCGCCCTCGTCGGTGAGGGTGCCGAGCCCTCGGCTTGCGAGGGCGACACGCACGGGCGCGGGCAGTCCACCGGCCGGAGTGAACGGGGCGGGTGGTGACCAGATCCTGGGCCGCCCCGGAATCGACGGTCACTCCATGTCACGGTAGCTGAGGCGGGTCAGTGCGTTGGGGTGAAGTCATCTCCGCTGGTCAATGGGGGCTTTGACCGGCGTTTCACCGGGGCGGGCGGGTGGCTCCGGTTGCGGCGCGTGACGAGGTGGCGGTGAGTAGTACGGGGCATCCGCCCCGCCCGGGCCGACTCCGGCCACACCAGACGTCATCACCGAACAGGAGCGAGCCGTTGCACCGCATGACCCGCTATTCCGTTCCCGCCGCCCTCTGCGTGACCCTGCTGACCGCGTCACCGGGTATCGCGGCAGTCGCCCGCGGTCCCGAGCAGCCGCCCATCAGCGTCACGGGACAAGCCGTCCCCGGCAGTGACGCGCTGCTCGCACAAGTTCAGTCGCTCGGCGCTGCCGCCGGGGTGCTGGAGCCCGTCACGGGTCTGCTCTCGGCGGTGCTGAAGTCGCCGGACGGTAAGGTGTCGGCGGCCGAACTGGCCGCGGTCAAGGCGAAGATCGAGCCCGCGTTCGCCAACCTGAAGAAGTCCGTCCCCGCGGCACAGGCTCCGGCGAAGCCCGTCGTCAACACCCCGGCGAAGCCCGCCGACCCGCCGGCCGACCCGGCCGCCAAGCCCCCGGTCGCGAAGCCGGCCGACCCGGTGGCGAAGCCTCCGGTCGCGGAGCCCGCGAAGCCGGCGGACCCCGTGGCGAAGCCTCCCGTCGCCCAGCCTCCGGTGGCCCAGCCTCCGGCCGCGAAGCCTCCGGCCGCGGAGCCGGCAAACCCCGTGGCGAAGCCTCCGGTCGCGGAGCCCGTGAAGCCTGCTGACCCGGTGGCCAAGCCCCCGGTCGCCGAGCCCGCCAAGCCCGCTGACCCGGTGGCGAAGCCCCCGGTCGCCGAGCCCGCGAAGCCGCCCGCCGTGCTTCCGGCGGTCGCCCCCAAGTCCGCCCGTGTCGAGCAGGCTTCCGCCGCGATCGAGAAGCTCAAGGGCTCCGTCGACGGCCTGCTGATGGTCGCCGAGAAGGGCGCCCCCACGGCCGACGCCAAGGCCAAGGCCAACATGGTCGTGAGCGACCTGAGTAGCGCGCTGGTCGCCCTGCTCAACGCCCAGAAAGCCCCCACCGACTGAGCGCGGTCTCGCACCGAGCCGTCCCCAGCGTCCTTCGGGCGCTGGGGACGGCTCGCGTCCGCCCTGTGCACCACCACAGCCGCCACCCCGCGAACCACGGCGAAACTCGGCTCTGGTGCCGTCCGGCGAACGCACGCTGTGGACCGTGCCAGTCGGCGTCGATCCGGCCGTGGGTCCAGGGCCGGTGTTCAGCCAGGCCACCAGGACACGGGCGGCGGCATCATTCTGCGCGGTGCGGAAGACGCGGGTCCGAAAAGGGGCGGGCCAGGCGTGGTAGCGGCCTCGGGAGGCGATGACACCGCCCTCGTCGGTGACGGTGCCGATCCCGGCCCGCGAGGACGACCCGCACAGAGCACAGCACACGGCGCACCGCCCGGGCGCGGGCAGGAGTAACGGTCCCCTCCCCCGCATGGCGCGCCGCCGCCGAGGCGGAGCGGCGTGGCTGAACCCATGCCCGAGATGCCTCCCTCTCAGCGCCACCCCGCCCTGGCCAGGGCGGCCCACTGAGCGGGATGCGTCGCGCCGGTCCCGCCGACGGTCACGATCCTGGCTCTTGGCCTGTAGATGAAGGCCTTGCAGCGGGCGCGCATGCCGTCGCGCCGAAGAACGCCGAGGGCTTCCGGCGCACCGGAAGTGGCTGGTCGGTCTCGGTGTCCCGACCGAACGCGAACCCGGCTTGTTCGCCGCCCAGCGTCGCCGCCCGAGCAACTCCGCCACGCCGCACCATCCGCCCACGTGACCCGGGGTGACGGGTCTATCGCGCCCAGCGTCCCAAGGTCGGCGCGGTGCCGATGAGGCACTCGATGTCGGTCGGGAAGCCAGCGAGCGTAGGCGGTCAGACGCAGGTGCCCTCAAGGCAGACCAGATTGTCCTGCCTCTCGCCGACGAGGATGAGCGGGGGAAACCGCTCGCCTCTGATGAGCGCCTGGGCTGCGTCGACGAACGGTGCGTTGGGCACGTCGAACGCCCGCAGCCCTGCCTTGATGCGTGCGGCCGCGTCGGCCGGCCGACGGCTGCCACCCGACAGTTCGACCCAGTAGGAGTAGTCGATGTAGCGCACGCCGGCCGCGTCGTTGGCGGACAGGAGTGCCCTGGTCCACGTGACCTGAGGGGGGAAGTTCTCGAACAGGCCGCGGTTCTCGCCGTACCCGCGCGTGGCAGCGAGCAGAGCGCGGCGTGCGAAGTTCGCACCAGGGTCGGAGAGGTCCGGATGCGTCAGCAACCGCTCGGTCTGCTCGGCTACCGCCACATGGGAGCGGAGGCTCTGGCCCTCTGGCTGGACAGCTCGCCGCTCAAGAAGCAGGCGACCATCTCGTCCTCACTGCTCTTGCCCAGTACCTGCACGACCGTCAGCTTAGAGTCGGCCTCGATCGGCCGGCACCGGCTGGGCAACTCCGTCATTCCGTGCCACCAGCCCGCCTGGATCGGGATGGGGGAGGTGGCCGAGGACACCATTGCGGTTTATGTGCAGCCGGACAGCGGGCGGTGAAGTGTCCGGCGTGCGGCACAGCAGCCTTGCGCTTGCACAGTGCGATCTCGCCCACGAGTTCAGCACCATCGGGACGCCGTCATCAACGGCCTCACCCTGCTCTCGGAGCTCCGGCGCCGTCGAAAGCCAGGTCGCCCGCATCAAGCTCGCCTTGGCTGCCAATCAGGCGATGACGAAGGCGGGCAGACTCTCGTTCTCCAGTGCATGACGGGGAAGGGAAAGACCGAACCGGGTTTCTATGATCGCCAGTGTGTGGCGGTCCCGGTTCCGGTAGGACTCGTCCTCCGGCCGTGCGTACGCACCGTCGGAGTGCAGCACACCGGCCGCCACCAGCTCCGGCAGGAGCATGTCCGGCTGGTCACCCCAGCGCCAGACCTCTTCTCCGATTCCAAAGCTGCAGACGTCCACACCGTCTCTTGCATAGGAGAACATCGGCGGCGGATGGTCCACGGATGGGTCGAGGTGAACCGCCTCCACCCCGTTTCGGGAAACGTCGGCAAGCCGTCCCGCTCCGTCCCCCAGCCCGTATTCAACGGCGTAGGACCACCCACCGTGCGCACCGACGCGTACCACGTCATCGTCGTCCGTCGCCAGGTCGAGAACCATGTACCACGCCTCTGTGTGCGTGATCGGCGAAACAATGGATCCGCGTACGCCCCCCATACGCAACCCCAGCTCCTCCGGCGAGAGACCACGTGCGAAGACCACGCCGTGCTGCCAGTCATCCTGCTCTACAAGCCACTGAATGCCGCCACGCATGATGCCCACCCCCTCCACAGGCTCGTACTCTGCTTTCGCATCACCCTAGCCAGGAGGAGTGACAGGCCCACATGCCCAGGAGTCTGATCTGGTGATCAGTCTCGACCGTCACGAAATATCCGACACAGCCCCGGGGCTCTGACCGAAGCTCCGTGAAGCGTCCTGAAGCCGCTTGTGGCGACCCCGTTGATCACGCGGTCATAGAGCTACGGCATCGGTGTCCGAGGGCCGGGCCTTCTGAGAGTGAGCCGACTCCATGCCGTTCTCGACCCCATGTGTTTGTCAGGACGCGCGGACGCGCGTGTGGAGGGGGTCGAAGGACGCTCGCCTCCTCCTCGGACCCGGCATCCCCATCACGCACCAAGCAATGAGCGTGCTCGGCGGCCGCTCCGTCAGCGTTGGGTTGCCTTCCCGGCCTCGGCTTCGTGCACTCCGGACACGAGCTGTGGTTCGTCCTGTATGTGGCCGACCTCTGCAAGACGGAAATCGGTATTCCCGCCGAGGTGGACCAGGGGCTCAGCCTTGACGAGGTCGACCCGTTCCGGCAGGGCTGCGTGCAGAGGCGGTGCCGAAAGGCCGCGGGGGCGCCGGGCCGGTAGGATGGTGCCATCGGGCACGCGCTGTTCAGCCGCAAGAGCGCGCCGGCAGGTCGAAGCTCGGCGAGAGTACCGGGCGCGTTTCCCGGTCGGCCCGCGCTACACGCAGCGGGATCCGGCCCGCCGACCCCCGGCCCCTTGACTGTCATCGGATGGGCATCGTCATGCCGAACCGGGTATTCCTTCGCTGACACGGGAGTTGGCGCCATGAGCAACATCCTGACCCGGGCCGCGACTGTCGCTTCCGCAGCCCTCCTGGCAACCACCGGTGCCTTGGCAGGCACCGCCCAGGCATCGGCCCTGCCAAGGACCCCGACCTGCCAGGTGACCGACTTGGACCTGGCCGTCGGCGACCCTGACGGCGCCGCGGGCTCGCTCTACTACCCGATCCTGTTCACCAACACGTCGACCCACACCTGCGCCCTGCGCGGATACCCGGGCGTCAGTGTCGTGGACGTACGGCACCGCCAGATCGGCACTTCGGCGATCCGGACCGGCGAGCCGGTGGAGACGGTATCCGTTGCCCCGAGTGAGACCGTGACCGCCGCTCTGCGCACCAACAGCCCGGGCGTGGCGAGCTGCCGGCCGACCGCGACGTACGTCAAGGTCTATCCGCCGAACAGCTTCCAGGCCGAGCAGATTCCCTACCACCTGCGGGTGTGCGGAGCCTTCGAGATAAGCCCGGTGCAGGCCTCTGAATGACCGCCGGAGGGCCCCGCCTACCTCGCTGGCTCACGTACTACCAGCTGCAGGGCCCCCCACCGCCGCGCGGGGCGCGACGACCCCCCTGTGTGCGCCGGGCCGGCGTTGACCGGCGTCCGCCGGACGCTTCATCCGGCCGACGTAGTCCGCCTGGGGCGGCCACCGGCGCCGGGGATGCTCACCGAGGGCGTGGCCAGGTCAGGGTGCGGCATTGTCAGTAGGACGGCCGGACGCGGAACAGCTCGGTCCGCAGCACAGGTGTGCCGTCTACCGGCGCCGGGTTCTCTGCGGTCGGCTGGATGCCTCCGGCGGCGACTTTGTCGAGTGTCGTCAGGCCGTCGGCGTCGACCGTGCCGAACACCGTGTAGTTGGGTCGCAGCGCGGAGTCTCCGTAAACGACGAAGAACTGTGAACCGTTGGTGTTCGGGCCGGCGTTGGCCATCGCCAGCAGGCCGCGCCCGTACAGGCGGCGCGCGCCGGTCGGGTCGGTCGGTGCCGGCGGCAGGTCCACCGGCAGCTCGTCCTTGTACTTGTACCCGGGGCCGCCCTCACCGGTACCGGTGGGGTCGCCGCACTGCAGGACCTTCAGCGTCGGATACGCCGTCAGACGGTGGCACACCGTACGGTCGTAGAACCCGTGCCGTGCCAGGTGCAGGAAGCTCTGGACGGTGCACGGCGCCTTGGCCCGGTCCAAGCTCAGCGGGAGCGGGCCCTGGCTGGTGGGAACGGCCAGGGCGACCGTGCCACGGCTGGGGGTGTGCCGCGGGTCGGGCGGCAGCGGAACGGAGCGTGCCGGCGGCTCGTCGGGGGTCTGGGTGTACTGGCAAGGGCCGTGCGTGGTGCGCGGCGGAGCGCCGTCGGAGGCGGTGGCGACGCCCCCTGCCGACACGACTAACGCCGCGGCCGCGAATGCGCTGGTCAGTACTCGGTTCATCTCGCACGCCTTTCCGATGATCGTCAGGTCCTGAAGCGGTCGCAGTCTAGGGCGTGGGTCCGGTCCGCGGGAATGGTTGGCGGGAGGAGGCCGACGCGGACCGGCCGATGTCCTGCGTGGCGTGAGCGCCGCGCCGGCCGAGTGCCCCTTGGTGAAGGTGCCCGCGCCCTTGTCGCGCCAGCCGGCGAAGAGCACGACGTGGGCATCGCCGGGCCGCCTGCCCCCGTCCGCTATGGCCTGGCGCTCGACGGCTGAGCACCGCGCCCGGCCGCGAGGCCCCGTCCCCGCTGGGTGGCGGGAGCGTCGGCGCACAGGGCGTGGTCGATCAGGGTGCCGGCGGCGTTCTCCTGTTCCAGGATGTGGGCCGGGGTGTCGCCGCGAGCCTCGGACATGGAGACCACGGCGCTTCGCCTGCCGTTGTCGGTGACGCCGTTGAGGGTGATGTAGCCGCCGTCGCCGCCCTCGTGGCTCCAGTAGGTTCCGCCGCAGCTCAGGGGGCGTTCGACGAGGCCCAGGCCGTATCGGCCGTCGGGCCACAGCTGTTGGGCCTCCGCGCTGACGGGGACGGTCCGCTTCATCTCGGCCAGTTGCCGCGGGGGCAGGAGGCGGCCGTCGAGCAGGGCGCGCAGGAAGTGGTTCTCGTCCCGGGTGGTCGTGACCCACGCGAGGTTGTGGTGGTCCACCGGTATCTGGTCGGTGACGTCCACCCGGGAGGTGGGGCCGAAGAGCTGGTAGGCCTGGGCGTGGGGTGGGGGCAGGGCGGGTGAGGTGCCCGTCCACCGGGTCTGGTCGAGGCCCAGGGGGCGCAGGACGCGGTTTTCGATCTCCTGGTGGGCGGGGTGGCCGGTGGCCTTCTCGATGATCATGTCGAGCAGGACGTAGCCGGTGTTGGAGTAGGCCCAGCCCATTCCGGGCTCGAAGTCCGGCGCGTGGGCCAGGGCTCGGGCGAGGAGCTCCTCGGGGCCGTGGACATCGTGGCGTTGTTCGTAGTATTCCTGCGGCGTGGTGTAGCCGGGAAGGGCGTCGTGGACGCCGCTGGTGTGCTGGAGGAGCTGGCGCAGGGTGATGCGCCTGCCGTTGTTGCCCTTGCCCCGCACCAGGTGCGGCAGCCAGTGGTCGACCGTGTCGTCCAGGGACAGTCTGCCCTCGGCTTGCAGTTGGAGGACCACGGTGGCGAGCAGGGTTTTGGCCGTGCTGGCCATGCGGAAGTAGCCGTCGGGATCGACGGGGCGGCCGGTGTCCAGGTCGGCGGTGCCGCTGGTGGCGACCCACTGCCTGCCGTCGGGGTCGATCATCCGGGCCTGCACACCGCTGACCCCGAGGGCGTGGATCGCCGCGGTGTCCCGGCGCAGCCGCTCCGCGGCGGAGGGGCCGGCGGGCACGGCGGCGACGGCCGGGGCCACCTCGGCGGTGAGCAGCGTCGCGACGACGCCGAGTGCCAGGAGCAGACGCTTGCGCAGGGTCGATGTCATGGGTGGACGGTAGATCCACGCTCCGCAGGGGCACGATCCGGCAGGCCCCACGGCCGGACCGGGGGAATACCCCCTCAAGCCGCCCGGTCCGCCCGGTCCGCCCGGTCCGCCCGCGCGGCGGCGGGCGTCGGGGGGCGGTAGCGGGAGACGGCCACGCCGGTCAGGCACAGCAGGCCGCCCAGCAGGGTCAGCCAGGCCGGTACCTCCCCGAGGAGGATCCAGCTCAGGGCGACGACGATGGCCGGGACGGCGTACGTGGTCGCGCCCAGTTTCCCGGCGGGCATCCGCGCGAGGGCGTAGGTCCAGGTGGTGAAGGCGAGGGCGGTGGGGACCACGCCCAGGTAGACCATGTTCAGGGTCGCCGGGAGCGGGGCCCGGGGGACCTCGGCCAGCAGCTGCCCGGTGAACGGCAGGCAGGCGACGGCGCCGGTGAGGCAGCTGTACGTGGTGATCTGCAGGGGCGTCCCGGACGCGAGGGCGGGCTTCTGCGCGACGACGCCCGTCGCGTACGCCACCGCCGCGAGCAGGCACAGCGCCACCCCGAGCAGGGAGGTGGAGCCGTCGCCGCCGGAGGACATCGACAGGCCGACGACCACGGCGCCGGCGAAGGAGACGGCCATGCCGGTGAGCAGGCGCGGCGGCAGGGCCTCGCCGAGCAGGCGCGCGGCCAGGAGCGCCATCAGGATCGGCCCGGTGTTGACGAGCAGGGAGGCGGTGCCGGCGTCGACGAGGCGTTCGCCCCAGTTCAGGGCGACGGTGTAGCCGGCGAACCAGACGACTCCGGAGACGAGGATGCCGCGCCGGGCGCCGCGCGGGGGCAGGCCCTCGCGGCGCATGAGGAGCAGCGTCACGAGGGTCAGCGAGGCGGCGAGCAGTCGGCCGAGGGCGAGCGCCCCCGGCGAGTAGGCGGCTCCCGCGCTGCGGATGGAGACGAAGGCGGACGCCCAGGCGAACACCGTGAAGCAGACGGCGCCGCCGGTGAGGAGGCCGGGGGGCAGGGCACGCTGAGGGGTCTTCATGACCCCGAAGCCTACCCTGATAGTTCGGTGTTCGCCGAAGTGTTTTTTTGGGGGCGAGGTGGTTGCGCGCCCGGCCCCTAGCTCCATGCCGCCGGGGTGAGTCCCAGCAGTTCCCCGAGGGCCTGCTCTCCGGCTCCCGTCACCAGCAGGCCCCGGCCGCCGCCTTCCGGCCGGACCACCCAGCCCGCCCCCAGGGCCCGTGCGCACAGCCGTGCCCCGGCGAGGCCGCCCAGGTGGCGGCGTCGTTCGGTCCAGTCCAGGCAGGAACTCGCGAGCGGGCGCCGCCCCGCCCCGGCCGTGTCGACGCCCGCCCGGCGGCACCAGTCGAGGCCGGCCGCGGTCAGCTCGAACACGGCGTCCGTGCGCAGCAGCCCCCGCTGCTCCATCGCGTCCGTGACCGCCATGCCGAGCCGGCCCGCGAAGTGGTCGTAGCAGGTGCGGGCCCGGGCCAGCGGGTCGGGTGCGGCGACCACCGGGACGACGTGCGGGGCGTCCCGGCCCGGGACGGCGTAGGAGGCCAGTTCGTCCACCAGGCGGGCCGTGGCGGCGTCGGCGATGCGCACGTAGCTGTGGCGGCCCTGGCGTTCCGTCACGCAGATCCCCGCGTCGATCAGCCGGCTCAGGTGCCCGCTGACGGTGGACGGGGCGACCCCGGCGGTCCGCGCCAGCTCGCCGGCGGTCCAGGCGCGGCCCTCCAGCAGGGTCATACAGATGGCGGCCCGGGTCTCGTCGGCCAGGGCGGCTGCCAGCGAGGCGAGGCGTGCTGCGGGGGCCGGGGCGTCCGCCGGTGCGGAAGGCGGTGCAGGGGTGTGGTCCAGATCCATGCTCCCAGGGTGCCTCATCGTTTCGGCGAATGACGAATGATTGGTGCCGGAGTTCCGGTAGCGTGCCCGCGGTCGGGTCAGGGGACGAAGACGCGGCGCCCGTGCCCGTGCCGCGGCCGGTTCGCTGCGGCGGTCAGCTTCGACCCCGTACAGGCGGGCGGCTCGCACCCGGGTCCTTACGAGGCCCGGTCGGCCTTCCATTCGCGGGCGAGCGTCGCGTAGACGTACTCGCTGCCCCAGCGCTCGCCGTCGAGGTCGTTCTCGACGAGGTGCGCCTCCCGGCGCATGCCGAGGCGCTCGCACACGCGCACCGACCCGGTGTTGAGCGCGTCGAGGCGGGCGAAGAGCCGGTGGGCGCCCAGCTCGGTGAAGGCCAGCCCGGCGGTCGCGCGCGCCGCCTCGGTCGCGTAACCCCGGCCGCCGTAAGCAGGGTTGAAGGTCCAGCCGATCTCGATCTGGCGCGCCCGCGCACTCGCGAGCTTCAGGACGATCTCACCGACGACCTTCGCCCCGCCGGCCGGGCAGACGGCGACCACCAGGTCGTCCCCGTCCTCGGTCCACGCCGTGCCCGCCGCGCGGCGCTCCAGGCTCCGCACGCACTGGTCGCGGGTGAGCGGCTGCCGGTAGAGGTAGCGGGCGACTTCGGGGAGGCTCTGATACGCGTACAGATCGTCGAGGTCGTCCGGCGCGAACGCACGCAATATGAGCCGTTCGGTACTGATGGGCAGCGAAAGCAAGGTCATCGAGGCCTCCGGACGACTGGTTTTAGGCAACAGCGCCGATCCAAACCCACTTGTCGGCTGCGGCGCAACCGGAATTCGCCGTGGACGGCCCGGGTTCCGGCATGGCGAAGCCGGAATCGCGAATCGTATAATTCGGGCATGGAGCCGGTTGAGCCTCGGACCAGCTGGACGTTCGTCACGCACCACGCCCGGATCCTCGCCCTGATCCTGAAGGATCCGCAGACGCGCCTGCGGGACGTGGCCGAGATCTGCCGGATCACCGAGCGGGCGGCCGGGGCCATCGTCACCGACCTGGAGAACGCCGGTTACCTCACCCGGGTACGCAACGGCCGCCGCAACCGCTACGAGGTCACCCCCGGAACCCTCTTCCGCCATCCGGCCGAAGGGTTCCGCGAGGTCGCCGGACTGCTCCACCTGCTGGCCGGCCTGGACTCGGGGACCACGGCGGCCGGGCGGCCCGCGGCCCCTCCCCACCAGGCCCTTCCCCCGCGTCCGGGGCCTTGGAAGGGAGCAAGGCCATGACCTCACATCCCGACCACACGGCGGTGGTCTTCGAGCCCGGGCCCGAGCGGGCGTTGGCGCGGGTGAGCGGCGAGATCGACATGGACGAGGCCCTCGGGGTGCACGAGGCCCTCACCGCCGCGCTGGACGCGAGCCGCACCGGCCTCGATGTCGACCTCACCGCGGTCTCCTTCTGCGACAGCTCGGGCCTGGAGGTCCTGCTGGACCTGAACCGGGAGGCCCGGGAGGCCGGAAAGACCCTCGTCCTCACCGCCCTCAGCCGTCCCGTCGCCCGCCTGCTGGAACTGACCGGTGCCCGGGACGTGCTCGCCGTCCACGCCGAGGAGCTGCGGGTCAGGACCAGACGCTACGGCCCGACCGTCCACCTGACGCCGGTCGGCCGGCTGACCGCGGCCACCGGGCCGGTTCTCAAGGAGGTGCAGGCCGAGGCGGAGGCGGAGGGCCTGGACGTGGTGGCGTGCGACATGCGGGACCTGACCCTCCTCGACGTGCAGGGCCTGTCGGCCCTGCTGGCCCTGGTCCGCCGCCTGGACGCGCGGGGCATCGCGTTCTTCGCCTACAACTGGCAGCCCCAGCCGCGAAGGCTGCTGGACCTCGTCGACGAACCGTACGGGCCCCGCGAAAGGCCCACCCGGCTGCTGCGCCGCCTGCAGGACTTCGCCGCCGCCGCGCGTGCGGCCGGAGCGGCAAGGGCCCGAGCGGAAGCCCCCGACCGGACCGGGACCCCGCCGCATTAGGGGTCCCGCGTCCGCGGTGGAGGGCGGCGCACCGCACGGTCGCGGCCCCGGGCGGCCCGGGAGCAGGGCGGGCGCGTTTCGGGTGGACCGCATGCGCGCAGGCCGTCCGGGCATGTGCGCGGTGTGATGACGAAGCTCAAGGTGATGACGTTCGCGCTGCCCGGCGTGCTCGCGGCCGGGGCCGCCGGTGCGGCGGTGGCGTTCTCCGCGTGGTGGTGGGTCCTGGCCGTACCGATGGCCCTCCTGGTGGCCCTGGCGGTCCGGGACGTGAGCCGGCGCCGGCACTCCGTCCTGCGCAACTACCCGGTCCTCGGCCATCTGCGGTTCGCCCTGGAGGCCGTGCGGCCCGAACTCCAGCAGTACTTCATCGAGCGGAACTTCGACGGCCGCCCCTTCGACCGTGATGTCCGCAGCATCGTCTACGCACGGGCCAAGGGGACCGACGCGGAGGAGCCGTTCGGCACGGAACGCGACCTGTACCGGCCGGGCGCCGAGTACCTCGTCCCGTCCATGGCCCCGCGGCCGGTCCCCGAGGAGGCGCCGCGGGTCAGGATCGGCGGCCCCGACTGCACCCGCCCCTACGACATGGCCCTGCTCAACGTCTCCGCCATGAGCTTCGGCTCGCTGTCGGCCCAGGCCGTCACGGCGCTCAACACCGGGGCCCTGCGCGGTGGTTTCGCCCACGACACCGGCGAGGGCGGCCTGTCCGAGTACCATCTGCGGCCGGGCGGCGACCTGGTCTGGGAGATCGGTACGGGCTACTTCGGCTGCCGCACCGAGGACGGCCGTTTCGACGAGCGGCAGTTCGCCGAGAAGGCCGCGCGCGACCAGGTGAAGTGCGTCTCGCTGAAGCTGAGCCAGGGCGCCAAGCCCGGGATCGGCGGGGTCCTGCCCGGGGCGAAGGTGAACGCCGAGATCGCCGCGGTCCGCGGGGTGCCCGAGGGGGTCACCGTCATCTCGCCGCCCTACCACACGGCGTTCTCCACACCCCGCGGCCTGGTCCGCTTCCTCGCGCGGATGCGGGAGCTCGCGGACGGCAAGCCGGTCGGCTTCAAGCTGTGCGTGGGCTCGCGGCGCGAGTTCCTCGCGGTGTGCAAGGCCATGCTGGACGAGGGCACCGCACCGGACTTCGTCATCGTCGACGGGGCCGAGGGCGGGACCGGCGCGGCGCCCCTGGAGTTCGCCGACCAGGTCGGGCTGCCGTTGACGGAGGGCCTCGTCACGGTCCACAACGCCCTCGTCGGCACGGGCCTGCGCGACCGCGTCCGGATCGGTGCCAGCGGGAAGGTCGCCACCGGGAGCGACCTGGTGAGACGGCTCGCCCAGGGCGCCGACTACGCCAACGCCGCCCGGCCGATGATGTTCGCCCTGGGATGCATCCAGGCCCAGCGGTGCCACACCAACACCTGCCCCGTCGGAGTCGCCACGCAGGACCCCCGCCGGGCGGCCGCCCTCGACGTGGCCGACAAGGCGGAGCGCGTCCACCGCTACCAGCGGGCCACCGTCAAGAGCGCCCTGCAGATCATGGCCGCGATGGGCGTCGGCCATCCTCGGGAGCTGCACCCCGGGCTCCTGCTGCACCGCGTCGATCCGCACACCGTCCGCTCGGGTGCCGAGCTCTATGAGTGGCTCTCCCCCGGGCAGCTCCTCGACGGCCCGCCCCGCGGCTGGGCCGAGGACTGGGCTGCGGCCGACCCGGACCGCTTCGGCGGCTGACCGCCGGCCGGCCCCGGTCCCGGCCCGTCACCTCGCCCCACCCCGCCCCACCTCATTTCCCGTCGCCCCACGACCCACAGGACTGCCCCATGACACGCACCGTTGCCCGCGCCATCGTCGACACCCTCAAGGAGCTCGACGTCCGCCACGTCTTCGGAGTCGTCGGCGACGCGCTCAACCCGCTGACGGACGCCATCCGCACCACGGACGGCATCGAGTGGATCGGCTGCCGCCACGAGGAGGCGGCAGCCTTCGCCGCCGGCGCGCAGGCGCAGCTGTCCGGCCGGCTCGGCGTGTGCATGGGCACCGTCGGCCCCGGCTCCGTCCACCTCCTCAACGGCCTCTACGACGCGGCCAAGAGCCACGCACCCGTCCTCGCCGTCTGCGGCCAGGTACCGCTCGCGGAGCTGGGCACCGACTACTTCCAGGAGGTCGACAACGACCAGCTGTTCCGCGACGTCGCCGTGTACCGGGCGACGGTGACCTCGCCGCAGCAGATGCCCCGGCTGCTGGAGTCGGCGGTCCGGGCGGCGGTGACGCAGGGCGGCGTGGCGGTCCTGACCGTCCCCGGCGACCTCGGGGACCAGGAGGTCGAGGAGGACCGTCCGGTGCGCCTCGCCCCGGACCGGCCGGTGACCCGGCCCGACGATCCCGCGCTCGCCGAGGCCGCACGGCTCGTCGACGCCGGCTCCAAAACCACCCTGCTGGTCGGCCGAGGGGCGCGGGAGGCCCGCGAGGAGGTCCTGCGGCTGGCGGAACTCCTCGCCGCGCCCATGGTGCTCACCCTCAAGGCCAAGGAGGGCTTCGAGCACGACAACCCGTACCAGGTGGGCCAGACCGGGCTGATCGGCAACCCGGCCGCGTCGCACGCCCTCGACGGCTGCGACACCCTGGTCATGCTGGGCACCGACTTCCCCTACCGCGACTGGTACCCCTCGGGCTGCAAGGTCGTCCAGATCGACACCCGGGCCGAACACCTGGGCCGCCGGGTCCCGGTGGACGCCGCGCTCGCCGGGGACGTCGGGGCCACCCTGCGCGCCCTGCTCCCCCGGCTGGAGGCCTCGTCCGACCGCTCCCACCTCGACGACGCCCGCTCCCGCTTCGAGTCCTGGACCGAGGACCAGCACAAGCTCGCCGACCCCCGCCACGACCGCCGCTGGACCGGCCGGCTGCGCGCCCTGGTGGACAATCGGGACCACGACGTCCGCCCCGAGGCCCTGGCCCTGGCCGTGGACCGGCACGCCGCGGACGACGCGGTCTTCACCTCCGACACCGGCATGGCCACCGTGTGGCTCTCCCGCTTCGTCACCCTGCGCGGGACGCGGCGGCTGCTCGGCTCGTACAACCTCGGGTCGATGGCGAACGCCATGCCGCAGGCGCTCGGCGCCCAGCTGTGGGCCCCCGGCCGGCAGGTGGTCGCGTTCTGCGGGGACGGCGGGCTGAGCATGCTGCTCGGTGACCTGATGACGATCAAGACCTACCGGCTGCCGGTCAAGCTCGTCCTGTTCGACAACCGGCGCCTGGGGATGGTCAAGCTGGAACAGGAGCAGGCGGGACTGCCGGAGTTCGGCACGGAACTCGACAACCCCGACTTCGCGGCCGTCGCCACGGCCCTGGGGCTGACGGGCATCCGCGTCACCGACCCGGCCGCGCTGGACGACGCGGTGCGCCAGGCGCTGGACACGCCCGGACCCGTCCTGCTCGACGTGCTGACCAACCCCCGCGAGATCGCCGTGCCCGCCAAGCCCACCGTGGGGCAGGGGTGGGGCTTCGCCATCGCCAAGGTCAAGGAGACCCTGGCCAGCGACCGGGACTGAGGGCCGGCCGGCGGACGCCGCCGGCGGGGTTCCCGGGGCCGTTCCGGGGGAGGTGAGGGGGGCAGGGCCGCACACGCGGCGTCCACCCCTCCCGCCCCCCGACCCCGCCCGCCCCCTGACCGGCCCGGAGGCCGCCTTGACGCAACCCACCGCCGCTCCCTCCCTCCTGGCGGTCTTCGCCCACCCGGACGACGAATCCCTCCTCGCCGGCGGCGTGCTCGCCCAGCACGCCGCCGCCGGCGCCCGCACCGCGGTGGTCACCGCCACCTGGGCGGCCGACAGCCACCGGGTCCCCGAACTCGCGGCAGCCCTGGACCACTTGGGTGCCGGCGCCCCCCGGCTGCTCGGCTACGCCGATGCCCGCAACCCCGCCTCGGCACCGAGCGGCGCCGTACGCCTCGTCGACGCGCCCGTGGACGAGGCCGTGGGCCGTCTGGTCGCGCACATCCGCGAGGTCCGGCCCGGCATCGTCGTCGGCCACGACGCCCTGGGCCAGCTCACCGGGCATCCGGACCACCGGCGGGCCCACCAGATCACCCGGCTCGCCGTCGAGGCCGCGGGCCTGCCGCAGCTGTATCCCGATGCCGGTGAGCCGTGGCAGCCGGCGGCCCTGTACGCGGCCACGCACTCGGAATCCGGGGTGGGCCGGCTCGGCCCGCTCCTCCGGAGCGTGGGCAAGACGCTGCTCGCGGTGCCGGACTCGTATGTGACCACGACCGTCGACGTTTCGGCGTGGGCCGCGGTGAAGTGGGCGGCGATCCTGGCGCACCGCAGCGAGGTCGCCCGCGCGCGGTCCCTGCCCGGCCTCCTCGACCGCCTGCCCGAACCCGAACGCGCGGAGATCATCCGCGTCGAGTCCTTCACCCGGCTCTCCCCGGGCCCCGTACCGGGCGACCCTCACCGGCTCGTCGCCCACCCTGGCCGGCCGGCGGCCGGCTGAGGTGGCGGAGGGCGGCGAGGGTGAGGGGGTTGCGGGTGCTCGCCGGCGGTGGCGATGCCGTCAGCAGGGCTTCCAGCAGCATGTCCTCCGGCGACGCCCCGCCGCTCACGCGGCGCAGGCACAGCGAGAGGAGGGCCAGGGTCCGTAGCTGCGCGGGGAGTTCGGGCGAGTCCTCGGGGAGCAGGGCGACGAGTTCCGTCTGGATCTCGACCACCCGCCGCAGGACGTCGTTGTCGTGCAGCTTCTCAACGCCGCCGTAGAGGGCGTCGGCCACCTCCTGGCGGAGCCTGATCCGCCAGCCCAGCGAGATGTGGGGGAAGGACGGGGCGGCCAGGACGCCCTCGGCGGCCGCCGACAGTGCGGCGAACCGCTCCGGCGTGGGGCTCCGCGCGAACGCCTGCTCCGCCTCCTCCATGCGTGCCACGAAGGGGTCCAGGTCCAGTTCGGCGCGGCGGCGGGCGGGCTCGGTGGCGGGCGGATCCGCCCGCAGGGTCTCGGGCCACGGCCGGGCCTCGAAGTTGTGCAGCACCCGCATGACGTCCCGGAGCATCCCGGGCGAGGTGTAGAACTCCTCGGGGGCGGTCACCAGGCGGAAGCGGACCTTGTCGCGGCGCTTCGTCAGCTCCCGCGCGGCACGTTCGGCGGTGACGCGGGCGGTGGGGACGATGAGCACGGGCGAGGAGCTCTCGGGCCGCAGCATCAGGTAGGCCACGCCGTCGAGTTCGGAGTGCGCCACCATCATCGTCACCGGTCCGCGTTCCTCGTCGAGGCCCAGCACCGGGAGTTCGACGAGCAGGGCACCGTGCGGGGTGCGGTGCTGGAGGAGGACGACGCGCCGGCGGGCGGCGAGCGCGGGCTCGCCCGTCAGCATGCCGGCGAGGTCGCCGCCGCCGTCGCGCATGCACAGGGTCGTGCCCTCGTCGAGTTCGCCGAGCCATTCGTGGAGCCAGGTCGGTGAGAGGTGGCAGGCGCGTTGGTCCTGCCAGGGCGAGATGAACCACAGGGCCGTGTCGCCCTCGTCCAGCCACATCGGTTCCGTGCCGACGGGCTCCACACCGGGGACCCGGACGGGCAGCGCGTTGTGGAGCACCTCGACCAGCGGGTATCCGTGGAGTTCGTCGGTCGGGGGGTCGAGGTCGATCCGGCCGTGGGTGGCCGTGGTCTGGGTGAGGACGACCGACATCAGGGCCGGATGCAGACCGGGCATGCTGAGCTCCGGCACCGCCCACAGGCCGGAGAGCGTGTCCCGGTCGTGCTGCGGCAGTCCGGTGTCGGAGAGGAGGGGTCCGACCACCTGGTCCACGAGCCCCTTCACCCAGGCGGGGGTGGCGACGTCGGCGGGGAGCCGGCCGTAGTCCAGGGGAGCTCCGTCGAGGCGTACGTGGGCGAGCAGGCGGGCGGTCTCCTCCGGGCCCCCGTCCGCCGCGCGGCGCAGGTCCGCGTCGGGCAGCGCCTCCAGGGCGCGGCACAGGGCCGGGAAGCGGCGGTCCGGCCGATTGCCCGGGACGCGCAACCACCGCTCGGCCCGCTTCGGCCGGTGGAGCCGCTGCGGCTGCCACGCTTCCAGGACGGGTACGGCGAGGGCGAGCTCGCCCAGGACGAGGGCGAGCCGCTCCCGGGACGCGTCGGGCAGGTCGCGGGTGCGCAGCCACTCCAGGGCGTCGGCGGCGTCGAGGTAGGGCTGGGGGTGCCGGGCCCGGTAGGCCTCCATGGCGGCGGGCTCGACCGCCAGGCCGGGCAGGAACGTCGCCACGGCCTCGTGCGTGAACCGGGACGCCTGGACCGTGGCCGCGAGCAGCCGCGCGCACCGGTCGCGCAGCGCTCCGGGCTCGTAGGGCTCCATGGCGGAGGGGCTCAGGACGAGCTGGATCCAGCCCAGTTGGGTGGTCCTGAGCAGGGTGTCGTGCACCGATTCGTGCGCGAGGATCTCCGTGAGCGAGTCACCGTTGATGATCCGGTCGATGCTGACGAGGATGCGGCCGCCCCGGCAGAGCCCCGCCCAGTCCCGGCTGAAGGCCAGGACGCGCGCGGCGGAGGGCGAGGTGGGGGTGGGGGTGGAAGGGTGGGGCATCGGGGGCCTTTCAGGGTGAGGCGTCCTCTCCGGGTGCGGCGGGCGGCGGGGGCGGCGGGGCCGCCGGCTCGCGCTCGTGCGCGTGCTCGTACGGGAGGGCGGTGAGCGGTACCCCTTGTGCCCAGAACCGGGTGAGCCGGCGGTTCAGGACCTGTTCGGCCTCGGAGTCCGGGGGCAGGGGCAGGTGCAGGGCGGTCATGAGGTCGAAGCGGTGCAGGTCGAAGGCCGCCGTCAGGGTCTCGGCGTAGCCGCGGGCTGCCGCCACGGCCGCCCGGTAGGCCACCCAGGCCGCCAGGAGGAAGGCGGCCGGGCTCGCAGGCCACCAGCCGTCGCCGCCGAGCACGAGGGGGACGCTGAGCAGGCCGGTGGCGCCCGCCGTCACGCTCAGTCGGCACGCCAGGTCGAGCTGGTCGCGCCGGTCGTCGACGACGGCCCGGATCCGGTCACCGAGCAGGGGGTGGAGCCGCGGCCACCACACGACGGCGTCCGCCCCGTACGCGGCGCCCGCCGTCGCCTCGCCGGCGCGCAGGGTGTTGCCGAGCGCCGTGGGCAGCAGGGGTACCGGGGGCGGCGGGAAGCTCCGCGCCAGTTGCCAGGAGGCGGCCAGGATGCGTTGCCGTTCGGCCTCGGTGGGGTGGGCGGTGACGACTTCGGCCGCCCGGGCCAGGCGGTCCCGGGAGCGTGCCTGGAGCTTCACCGCGTACCGGGTGGCGGGGCGGGCCGGGCGCGGCCAGTACCCCTCCAGGAGCTGGACGAGCGGGGCCTGGAGGGGGTGGAGGAGGACGGCGAGGAGCAGCGCGCCCAGGGCCAGGGCGGCGAGCGCGGCGCCGGAATGGCCGTGGAGGCGGGACAGCGCCCGGGACACCTCGATACCGCCCCCGGGGGCGCGGGCGGCGAGGAGTACCCCGAGGTAGGCGAGGGCCGCGTACGTGGGCAGGTAGCCGACGAGCGTGAACCGCGAGGCGGTCAGCCGGGTCATGCCCGTGGCGAGCTGGGCGGGGGTGCTCACCGCCGGGCGGTCTCGTACGGTTCCAGCGGCACCTGGTGCGCCGGGCAGGCCGGCGGGACGTCCGGGTGGCGGGCGACCAGCACGGTCGCGTCGCCGTGCGGGCAGCGGAACTCCAGCAGCGCCCAGGACACGGGAAGTCCGGGGAGGCTGGCACCGTCGCCGGTGCCCAGTGCGAAGCCGCCCTCGGTGTCGTCGCGGCCCGCGTCGCCGTCGTCGTCCTCGCCGTCGTCGTCCGGACCGTCGTCGTCCTGGCCGTCGTCGTCCTGGCCGTCGTCGTCCGTCTCGCCGCCGGCCTCCAGCAGCACGTCCTCGTCTCCGTCGGCGTCCACCCACCGGAACGACTCGCCGCCGAGCGCGATCACCACCGCCCGTACCCCCGGGGGCGCCGTACCGAGGAGGCGGCGTGCGGTGTCGGCGTCGCCTTCGCGGAGTTCGCCGGGGAACCCGCCCCGGCGGACCCACACCATCACGTCGTCTGCCTGCTCGCCACGGACGGTCCTCATGCCTGCCCCCTACCCCCTGCGGCCGCGCGCGGCCGGTGCGAAAACCACATGATGCAGGGGCGGCCCGGAGGCTGTCCGGCGGTTGACACCACTGCCGCGGATCCGGTGCGGGCGGTGATCGCGCAGCGGTGACCGGCTCGCACACACCTTCCGCTGTCGACTGCCCATGCGGGTGGGGGGATCGCCTGCGGGGCAGCACGGGGCGCGCGGCCCGCTGTCGCGATCCGTCTGAGCACCGCGGCACTCGGTGCCCATATCCTGAGCCGATGAAAGAATCCGCAGCCGCTCTGACAGCCGCACTGTGGCCGCTCGCCGCGTCCGCGGAGACCGACGGGTTGCGGGAGCTGGCCTGCGATGACGGACTCACCGGGTTCATGCCACCGGCGCTGCCCGACGCGGCCTGGGTGCTCCACTCCATGTACGAACACGAGCTCGGGCCCTTCGACATGTCGTTCGCCGCATACCAGCGGGCCTTTCTGAACAGCGAGAGCACCGGCCACGAGATCATCCCGGGCCTCGACCCCGCGGAGGTGTTCCACGACCCCTCGGACACCTTCGCCCCCTCCAGAGGCGAGCACCGGCTGATCGAAATCCTCACCGAGCACAGCCCTCAGGGGTCGGACACCCGGTGTTTCGCCTACTACACCCCGCTCGTGCAGGGGGCCGAGGACTTCGACTCCCTGCACGTCCGGGCAGGTCGGCTCGGGGACGCCAAGGCCTTGTACGACCACCCGGAGGAAGGGTGGTGGACTCCGTCGAACCTCTGGGCGCACGACCTGTCCTGGGTGGTGTGCACGGACTACGACTTGTGGGCCACCAAGCTCGTCGGCCCGGCCCCGCTCGTCGAGTCCCTCCTCGGCGACCCGGAGATCGAGGCCGTACGACTCATCCTGTAGGGGTCGGCTTCTCTCAACCGTCCGCCTTCATGAGGATGTCGGTGATGCTGTTGGTTGCTCCGGTGGCGTAGGAGCCGGCCACGTCCAGGTCGAACCGGGCGGACGCGAGGCCGATGTAGGCGTTGGCGTCGAAGGGTTGCCGGTCCACGGCGGACAGGCACTTGCGGCTGCCGTCGCGGGCGAATCGGCCGAACTCGTGCCACTGGGCCTGCGTACCGGCGTCCGGGACGCGGAAGTAGTACCCGTCTTCCCAGGCGGCGAGCGTCCCGAGCTGTACGCACAGCGAGCGGATCCGGGCGAGCTCGGGGGCTCGCGCCGCCTGCTCGGCGTCGAATTCGACCTGTACCGTCCTCAGTTGGTCGCCGGCCGCGATGGCGCTCGCCAGCAGGTACCGCCCGCCGTTCCGGTACCAGGCGCGGACCTGCCGGGCTCGTGTCCGCGCCGACGCGGGGGGCGGTGCGTCGCCGAGCAGCTGCTGCAGGGTCCGTTGCCCGGTGGCGTAGTTCGGGAGGGGGGCCTGGTACCTGGTCATGGTGAGCGGCCCCCCGACGGCGAGCGTCAGCACCAGGGCCGTCGGCAGGGCCAGTGCGGACCATCGGACGAGGGGCCGCATCGCGGACGGGCGGCGGCGCTCCGGCGGCTCGGACCGCACCCGCCGTCGCAGGACGGCCGACACCAGGGCCGGCAAGGGGGTTGCCAGGACGGTGACCATGGCGGCGAGCAGGAGGGTGACGTTGGTGAAGGCGACCAGGTTTCCGTCCGGAAGCGCCCGCCATGCCGGACGCCAGCCGCAGTCGGTGTTCCACACGCTCAGGGGTGCCACGCACCCGTCCACGGACATCAGCACCACCGTGCCCGCGAGGCCCAGCGTCGCTGCCGTCTGGGTCGCGATCAGCGTGACGAGGAGGTGTCGGCCGCGGCCGGCCCAGAGGGCGGTGACGGTCAGTGTTCCGGCGAGCGCCATGAACGTGAAGGCCAGGAAACGCAGTCCCTCGACCCCGTTGGCCGGTGCCGGTCCGGCGTGTCCGGTGTGCAGGTACGCCAGGACGCCCGCGACCGCGAGCCAGCATCCCGTTCCGCCGAGCAGACCCGGCCCCAGTGCCCGGCGTAGCGGTGGAGGCGTCTCCCAACGGGCGGTGGAGAGTTCGCCGTCGGGCCGGGCGCGGGCCAGCCAGCGCGGGCGGTCGCCGGTCGGCCCCAGCGCCAGGGCCACGGCCGGAAGGAGCCAGACGGCCGCGGCGGCGGCGGTGAACAGGGGTGAGTTCAACGAGGTCAGGAGCAGGGGAACCAGTACGGCGGTGGCTGCGATGGCCGGGTGCCCCGTGTCCGAGGAGCCGGGAAACATCTGCAGGGCCACCTGGCGCGAGCCGGTGGCGCCCGCCATGTGCCAGAAGACCGCGTAGATCTGCTGGGTCGTCTGCCAGGTGAACCAGACCGATGCGACGATGAAGCCGGCTCCCAGGCACAGGGCAAGGGCCGGCCGTAGCGACCTGCCGCGCCAGGTCCCGGCCCACAGGCGGGCGCACCGGGTGACCCAGACGGTGAAGGCGGTGCCGGCGGCCATGATCAGCAGCAGGCTCGTCAGGCCGCCGATCCACCACTGCGACATACCGGCGCCCCACCCGATGACCAGCGTGCCCGTACCGAGCCCGGCACCCAGCCAGAGTCCGGTGCGCACGCCGGAGGGCGCCGGGCGGCCCGTCACCACCGCGTAGACCACCGAGCGCCAGAGTGCGGTTCCGATCACGCCGCACACCAGGAGGGCGGGAACGAACGCCAGCGCCTGGAACATCCAGCTGCTCAGCCATCTGTACGTGCCGAAGTAGGTGAAGAGGTGGCCGTGGATCAGCACCGCGCCCGCACCGGTGAGAAGGACGGGCAGCGGCCGGAGTCCGAAGAGCGGGGAGGGATCGGCCAGCGCGGTCCGGCGCGCCCGTGCCCGCGGGTGCGTGCTCCACGGCTCCCTCAGAGAATCGGCGAAGGAGCGCAGTCCCCGCGGGGAGGGCGCCGCGGTGAGGGAGCGGTGCAGGTCCGCGCCCCAGCGGGCCGCCGCGAGGTCGGCGTGGATCTCCCGCGCGCGCAGCACGTCGGCCCGTGCGAGGTGGACGAGGGCGACCAGCAGGACGGGAAGCAGGAGCGTCCGGATCTGGTACGGCGCGGTGGCCAGCCAGGTGGGAGGGGCGAAGGTGCTGGACTGGAAGGCCGACCAGAGCAGGTAGGGCAGCAGGACCAGCGTGCAGAAGGTCCGCCACAGTGCGACGGTGCCGTAGGTGACGGTGACGTCCCGGTTGGCGATGTGGGCGAGTTCGTGGAGCAGTACGGTCCGCACGTGGCCGGGGTCGGAGCCGCGGCAGGCGAGCAGGCCGCCGTGCAGGCTGATGACCGGCCGGCGGTTGCGGCCGAAGACCACCGCGCCCGCCGTGGGAGCGGTCCGGTCGACGACCACGCGTGGCGCCCGGGCCAGCCCCGCTGCCGCGGCCGTCTCCTCGACCAGTCGCAGGACGGCTCCGTCGGGATCCAGGACGTGCAGGGCGACGAGGCGCCGTCGCCGGATCGTCCAGGCCGGTAGCAGGAGGAAGAGCAGCGCGGCCGCGACCATGAGCAGCGCCGGCAGGGCGGCGATCTGCCACCAGGGCGGCAGGGGCGCGAACTTGTCCATACAAGCCCAGAACGGAACCCACTGGGCACCCACGCGGATCATTGCGGCCGCGTCTCCGGCCCGGTCCGGATCGAGCCCCGCGGCGAGCAGGCAGTCGACGCCGTCGCCGGCGTGCAGGGTCTGCACGACCGGCAGGACCAGCGCCGCGCCGGCCGCCAGCATCAGCACGACCAGCATGACGAAGCGGATGGTCGTCCCCGCGCCCAAGGCCCGCTCGTCGATGCGCGGCCGGGCGGGCGCGGCGTTCACCGCGGGTCGCCACCGGCCGGTTCGCCCGCCTCCTCCTCCTGGCCCTCCGGCGGCCCGGCGGCCGGTTCCGCCAGTACCGCCGCCGCGACGACGGCATCGGCGAGCTCCGCTGCGCGTTCGGCGGCGAAGCCTCGCCGGGTGGCCGCCTCGACAACACGCCGGTGGACGTCGGCCAGTTGGGCTCGGTCCAGCGGCGGCAGCACGGCCGGCGGCACGGGCCTGCGGAAGAGCCGTCGTAACCAGCCGCGCGAGCGCCGGCCGGCTCGCTCGACGGCCGCGCCGGCGATGGCCGCGGCCACCTGGTCGAGCACCAGCCAGACCACGGGTGTGACCAACGCGGCCACCTCGGTCACGCCGAACCCCAGCGGGTCGCGCCGGCCCCGCCCCGACAGGCGCCGCACCACCGCGGCGTCGTCGAGAGCCAGCAGGCCGTCCACCATCACTTCCTCGTCCGGCGCCACCTTCGCCACCACATCGCGGACGACGTCCCGCACGCGTCGTCCGCTCGCCGACACCCCGGTCAAGTCCACTCAAGCCCCCCGCCCGTGACAGTCCATCAGAACGAGCATTCACGATGACATGGCGTGGCCGACTCCGCCATGCCACCGGGCTACGCCGCTCGGGCGAGGGAACGCCGGGCTCGACTACACCTCGTTGAAGCCGCGCGCCGGGTCGTAGATGTCCGCCTCGATGACGACCACGAAGAAGGTCGTCACGACGTAGTGGACCATGACGCGGTCTTCCCATGCCTCGCGCGTGACGGTGTCGCGCATGTAGGCACGGTAACTGCCGGTGCCTTCGGGCTCGGCTGCGATCCTGGCAACGAGGCGCTGGAACTTCTCCCGGTCCGCGGCCGGTATGTAGTCACGGAACCGTGCGACCTGCTCGGTGAACTGCACGCGTCTCTTCATCGAGGCGGGAGTCTAGGGTGAGGGCGGGGGCCGCTGCCGGGAATATCGGCCGCCGTCGGCCCGTGTACGTCTGATGTGGGGGCGTCAGGCGCGCTGGCGCGTCTACGACATCGCCGTTCCGGAGGGGATCTTGGGCAGCAGCCGGTCACGGTTCAGGGTCAAGGTGCCGGCGGTCCTCGCCGCCTCGCAGGACGCGGCCGGCCGGAGAGCGTGGACCGCTGCCCTGCCGGCTCTCGCCGAGGAATGGGTCGAGCGCTGGAGCCTGCGGCTGGACGGGCCGCCCGTGCACGGGGCCGTCGCGCTCGTGCTGCCGGTGCTGCGGGCGGACGGCCTGCCGGCGGTGCTGAAACTGCAGCCCGTCGACGAGGAAACGCGCGACGAGCCGGTCGCCCTGCGCGTCTGGGGTGAGCGCCACGCGGTCGGGCTGCTGAACGCCGCTCCGGATCGCGGCGTTCTGCTTCTGGAACGCCTTGACGCCGCACGGTCGTTGTCGACCGTGCCCGAGGGTGCCACGGCGCTCACGGCTCTTTCCGAGCTGCTGGCAGACCTGTGCGTTGTTCCGGCCCCCGCCGGGCTGCGTCGGCTGGCTGACATCGGGCGCGCGATGCTCGACCGGGTTCCGGTGTGCTCCCGTTCCCTGGCGGACCCATCCGAGCGGCGGCTGCTGGATTCGTGCGCGGCGGCGATGGGGGAACTGCTCGACGAGCCTGGCGACCGGCTCCTGCACTGGGATCTGCACTACGACAACGTCCTCGCGCCTCTTGCGTCCGCGCAGGCGCCGGGGCGTTCTCCATGGCTCGCCATCGACCCCAAGCCCCTCGCCGGCGATCCCGGCTTCGAGCTGCTTCCCGCGCTGCGCAACCGGTGGGACGACGCCCTCGGCGCCGGGGACGTCCACCGGGCCGTCCGCCACCGCTTCGACCTCATGACGGAGGTCGTCGGTCTGGACCGGGCACGGGCCGCCGGGTGGACGCTCGGGCGCGTCCTGCAGAACTGCCTCTGGGACATCGAGGACGGCGCCGTCGCCCTCCAACCCGAGCAGACGGCCATCGCCCGAGCCCTGCTCGGCCCTTCGGCCCCACGGGCATAGGGCGGCGGCCTGGTGCCAGCCCTCCGGGGTCAGGTCCGTGGTCGGCCCGGGTCGTCGTCGGCCAGTTGGGCGATCCAGCCGTACGGGAGTTCCTCGGCGTCGACGGTGACCGCCTCGACGGCCCTGCTCTCGGGATCGATCTCGGCCCGGACCCCCTCCCCCTCGTAGCACGGGTAGCCGGAGACACCGAGGGTGCCCGTCGCTACGACCCGGGCTGTGCGCAGGACGGCGTCGTGGCCCTTGGCGTCCTGGACGCCGGGCGGGCCGGGGCGGAGGACGACGGTGTACCGGTCGGGGACGGAAGGGGGCGCGGGGGTCATGGCCTCAGGCTAGTGACCGGGCCCGCCGGCGGCCTGGAGACACGGCCGACGGCGGGCTGACGGGCCGGGGTCGGCGTTCATGCCCGGGGCCGTGCGCCGTGGCGGTTGAAGGGGAGCCGGGCCAGGAGGAGCGCCATGCCGCAGGTGTCGGTGACGGCGGAGAAGACGAGGCCCGCGGCGATGGCCGCCGACAGGAGTTGCAGGGCCGGGTGGACGAGCAGTCCGAGGAGCAGGCCGGTCAGTACGAGGCCACCGGCGGTGAAGCGGACCTGCCGTTCCAGTGCCCAGACGGCCCGCGTGGGGCCGACCGGGTGCTCCAGCCGGTGGCCCGCGGCCGCCCACGCGCGGGTGCCGCCGGTGAGGCCGGAGGCGGGGATGCCGTGGACGGCCAGCTCCGTGACCGCCTTGTCCGAACGCGCTCCGGAGGCGCACACCACGAGGAGGGGCGCCCCTTCGGCGGCCTCCCGCAGTTCCGGTGCCCGCTGCGCGAGCCGGTCGAAGGGGATGTTGAGGGCGCCCGGCAGATGGCCGGTGGCGAACTCGCCGGGGGTGCGGACGTCGACGACGGTCAGCTCGCCGAGGCGCGGCTGCGCCTCGGCGACTGCGACTGCACGGGGAACGGTCATGGCGCAACGCGTCCTTGCGGAGGGGAAGGGGGTGGGGGTGGGTGGAGGCGGGAGAAGCCGCTTTCAGGCAGCCTGCCAGGGGTGGCGGGGAGGGAGGAGGGTCTTGCCCGGGAACTCACCCGGCTGCCACGAACTCGCCATGCCGTGGAAACAACTCCTCGTCCGGCCGGTACGGGAGACCAGCCGGCCGCGCGTGGTCGCGGGCTTCGAGCGCCGGCCTCGGGCCGCGCTCTGGTGCGGGGCGGTCTCCCCCGGCCGGGCGCGGGCGCTTGTGTTCCAGCTGAACCGGCTGTTCCCGTGGCGCCGGCCCGCTTCGGAGTGCCGCGTGCCGGGCGGCCGGGCCGGCTCGCGGGTGCTCGTCGTGGCGGTGGGGCCGGGTCGGGTGGTGCCGGAGCTCGCGGTGGGGCTGCCCCGGGAGTCGGGCAGGGGCGTCCCGGCGCTACGGGGCTCGCCCTAGGCCGTCTCTTTCGGATCTTGCCGGTCAAGCCCGCGTCGTCCGGTGCCGTGCATCGGCGCGTTGGGGGGGGGGGCCCCTGCTGGGGGAGACCGCAGGTACACCCCAAAAAAAGAAGGGGAGGGG
>NZ_JBVILR010000008.1:191041-285784 GCF_055580265.1 Streptomyces sp. NPDC032091
TTTCTCGTTTTTTTTGCGCTCCCCCCCCTTCCGCCCCCTTCCCTGTCCCCCCCCCCAACGCGGCGAGGCGCGGTGCCGGGCGGCGCGGGTCAGGCAAGATCCGGAAGAGACGGCCTAGTTCGGCCGGCTGCGTGGCGAACCCCCGGTGCGCCGTGGGCGCCGCGCGTGGTGGCCGGGCGGGTTCAACGGCCTTGTGTTGCCCGGGTGCTGCGGGAACGTGAAACAGCGTGAACAGGCCGTGGCGGGTGGGCCCGGGAAGATCCGGATCGTGCGGGCAGCGGCTAGCGTCCCCGTCAGAGGCGTTCCGCGGGGCGATCGCCGCACGGGACCAGGGGCCCGGCCGCCCCCTCGGCCACCGCCGTGCCGGCCGGCCCCGCACCACCGGCATCCGTCTGCGGCGTACACCGCGGCCGGTTCCGCTCCGTACGCGCCGCACGGTTCGCAGCACGTGGCACCGTCCGTCGCCCTCGGGCGCCGTGCGGCCGTTCTTCGCCCCCCTCCAGTCCTGAGGACCCCTTGATGCCGTTCTCCCTGCCCGCAGGCGGGCGCCTCGCCGCGCTCGTCTGCTCCTTCGCCCTGGCCCTCGGCGCCGGCGGCCTGACCGCAGCTCCCGCCTCCGCCTCCGCTGACGGTCCCGTGTCCCCGTTCGGCCCGCAGGCACCGCAGAACCCGTTCACCGCGGCCAACGGTGCAGCGACCATGCATGGCGACAGCGCCTCCAGCGGTACCACCACCTACCCCGGGCCCGGGACCTCCGCCATCGACTACTCCCGGACGGCGCTGGCCTCGGCCTGCCCGACGGTGGTCGTGGGCGGTGACGGCTATGTGATCGCGCTGTGCACCACCATCTTCGGCCGGACGCCGACCGTCCACCTGCTCGACCCCAAGACCGGGACCGACCTCGCCTCGCTCTCCCTGGCCAAGGGCAGCCTCTTCGGCGGCGTCTACGCCTACCTGGACCACAGGGACCGCCTGGTCGTCGTCGACGGGAACAACGACCTCGTCCGCGTGGGCCACCACCGCACCGGCTCCGGATGGGAGCTGCGGATCGACGAGTCCACCCCGCTGGGAGGCGCCGTCCCCGCCGGGGACAACATCGTGGGCCTGACCCCCGACTGGGACGGCAGGGTCTGGTTCGCCACGAGCGGCGGAGTGATCGGGACCGTCGACACCGCCGCCGGCGCGGTACGCAGCATCAGCACCGGTGAGGGCGTCCAGAACAGCATCTCCACCGTCCCCGGCCGCACGGCCGTCGCCACCGACCATGCCCTCTACCTGCTGTCGGCCGCCGCCGACGGCACCCCGGTGGTGGACTGGCGGGCCCCCTACGACCGGGGACCGGCCCGCAAGCCCGGTCAGCTCAGCTGGGGCACGGGGACCACGCCCAGCTTCTTCGGACCGGACCAGGGCACCGAGTACGTCACCATCGTCGACAACGCCGCCCCGCACGGAAACCTGCTCGTCTACCGGGCGGCGGGCGGCCCGGACCCGGTCTGCCGGATCCCCGTGCTGACGGGGTACGCCCGTAGCGGCACCGAGGACGCCGTCATCGCCTCCGGCCGCAGCGTTTTCGTGACCAACACCTACGGATACCCGTACCCGGCCCTGCCCGAGGGCGCTCCCGCGAGCCAGCCCTCCTCGGCGGACTTCGACGGCGGTCTCAGCCGGATCGACGTCAATGCCGAGGGCACGGGCTGCTCGGTGGTGTGGAACAGCCCGGTGAAGTCCGCGGCGCTGCCCCGGCTCTCCCTGGCCGATGGGAAGATCTACACGGTCTCCGTCACCGGGCCGACCGGCAGCGCCGGCCTCAACACCTTCGCCCGGTACCACCACGCGGTGATCGACCCGGCCACCGGGGCGCAGCTGAACAGCTCCTTCCTGGGCATCGGGCTGGTCTACAACCCGCTCCAGATGCGGGGGACGGCCGCCCCGGACGGCACCCTCTACCAGGGCACCGAAACCGGGGTGGTGCGCATCTCCAGGCGCTGACCCGTCGAGGGAGCCGGTCTTCCGGCCGACTCCCCGGGAACAGGGGCGCCATGACGCCCTGTTTCCGGGGAGCCTGACGCGCCGTCACGTCAGTCGTCGAGGCCCTCGACGATGCGGAAGTCGCGCTCGACGCCGTCGGAGAGGACGGCCAGCGCCTCCTGGTAGGCCGGACTCTCGCGCGCCGCGACGGCCTGCTCGAAGCTGTCGAACTCGATCAGGATGGTGCGCCCGGCGATGCCGGCGTCATGCGCCACCACCCGACCGTCACGGACGAGGACCCGACCGCCCCCGGCCTTGACGGCCGGACCGACCAGCTCGTTGTAGGCAGCCAGCTTCTCAGGGTCGAATACGGTGCGGTAGACGCTGACCCAGTAGCCCTTGGGCATGGAACCTCCAGTGCGGTGATGAGAGTGCTCTGATTTACGGGTTGGTCTCGGACGGGCGTCGGCGGGCGAGCGCGAGACTTGTCAGCGTCGCGATCGCCATGGCGCCGATGCCGACCAGCGCCGCGGTGGTGTAGGCGCTGTCGTCGGGGAAGAGGTGGCCGCGGCCGGTGCCCGCGGCGAGGATCAGGCCGCCGACGGCACTGCCCAGGGAGTACCCGACGCTGCGGACGACGTAGTTGAAGCTCATGGCGCTCGACGTCTCGCTCTTGGGGGTGACGGCCAGGATGACGCCGGGCATCGCGGCCGAGAAGCCGCCGACGCCGAAGCCGAGCACGCCCATCGCCGCGAACAGTTCGGCCAGGTCCGACCGGGCCGCCGCGAACAGGGCGAACCCGGCGCCGACCACGACGGCGCTGCCGGCCAGGAGCAGGGGGTCGGCGATCCGCGTCCGGACCCGGGGCGTGAGCTTCCCTGCGACGAACCCCAGCGCCGAGAACGGGATGAGGACCAGCCCGGCCACGAAGGTCGTCAGCCCGAAGCCGTAGCCGGCGCCGAGCGGCGTCTGTGCGTACCGGGTGATGAGCGTGAGCAGGAGGTACATGCCGATCCCGCCGACGAACATGGCGAGGTTCGCCCCGGCGACCGCCGGGTGCCGCACCGCGCGCACATCGACCAGGGGCGTCGTGCTGCGCAGCTCGATGGCGGCCCAGACGCAGAACAGCACCACCGCGACCAGGGCGAGGCCCGCCGCCACGGCGAGGTGCCGGCTCCACAGGTTCCGTTCGCCGGCGAGGAACAGCACCAGGAGCAGCGCGGCGGCCAGGACGACCGCGCCTGCCACGTCCACATGGGCGGAGCGGCCTTCGGGGGCTTCGGGCACGGAGCGCCACGCGGTCAGGAGGGCGGCGGCGGTGACGACCAGGCCGAGGCCGTAGGCGGCCCGCACCCCGCCGAGCTCGGCGAGCAGTGCGGCCAGCGGGTAGCCGACGCCGGCCCCGATGATCGAGACCACCGAGATCAGGGCGATCACGGCCGCGCCGCGCTCCTCGGGGAGGTGGTCCCGGGCCACGCCCATCATCAGCGCCGTCAGCCCGAGCCCGACGCCCTGGGCCGCCCTGCCGGCCAGCAGCCACCCGAACGGCAGCGGCAGCACGGTGAGCGCGCTGCCGGCGACGACGACCGTCAGCGTGACGAGGATCGTGGCCCGCCGGTGCGGGCCGGCACCGAGCCGGCCCAGGACCGGCGTGGCCACGGCGCCGCTGAGCAGCGCGACGGTCAGCGTCCACTGCGCACTGCCGAGCGAGACGTGGAACGAGGTCGCCACGCTGGTGATGAGCGGCGCCCCGAGGCTGCCGACCGCCGCCACGACCAGAGCGACGAACATCAGGGCGGGGACCAGCGGCCGCGCCTCGGAACGCGCCACCGGGAGCGCTTTCACCGCGGCCCCGCCGGCCGGCTGCCCGATGACTGCTTCGGCCCTTCGCGGTCCTGGCTTTCGAGCTCGGCCAGACGCTCCAGCGCCGGAAGGGCCGCCACCAGCGCCTCGACCTCGTCGCCGGTGAGCTCACCGATCAACCGCTCGAACGCGTGGACGCCCGCCTGACGCCGCGTCCGGACATAGGAGGCGCCGGCCTCGGTCAGGCACACCAGCGTGACCCGCTTGTCGGACGCGTCGCCCCGCCGCTCGACCAGGCCGGACTCCTCCATCACCCGGACCAGGGCGGTCATCGCGGGCTGGGTGACGCCCTCGACCGCGGCCAGATCGGTGATGCGCCGCGGGCCGGTCCGGTCCAGGGTGGCCAGGGTGGCGGCGGACGTGAGGCTCATGTCCCGGGGCAGCCGTCTCGCGGCCCTGGTGGCCAGGGCGTAGAGGGCTGCACCGACGGCAGCGGACGCGCCAGGAGTGGCGTCTTGACGACTCATACCCGAAGCATAGCACTTTTATATTTATCGTTTATGGATATGGGAGGACGAGCCTGGGCGGTCAGACCGCCTTGGCGAGGAAGGCGCGGGTGCGCGGGTGTTGGGGGGTGTCCAGGACGGAGGCGGGCGGGCCCTGTTCGACGACGGCTCCGCCGTCCATGAACACGACGGTGTCGGCGACCTCGCGGGCGAAGCCGAGCTCGTGCGTCACGACGATCATGGTGGTTCCGGCCCGCGCGAGGTCCTTGATGACGTCCAGGACCTCACCGACCAGTTCCGGGTCGAGCGCAGAGGTCGGTTCGTCGAAGAGCAGCACCTTGGGTTCGAGGGCGAGCGCCCGGGCGATGGCCACGCGTTGCTGCTGGCCGCCGGAGAGCTGCCGCGGATGGGCGTCGGCCTTGTCGGAGAGGCCGACGCGGGCGAGCAGCCGGCGGGCCGTCGCCTCCGCCTCCCGGCGGGGGCGCCGCAGCGCGGAGACCGGGGCCTCGACCAGGTTGTCCAGGACGGTCAGGTGCGGGAACAGGTTGAAGTTCTGGAAGACGAACCCGATGCGGGTGCGCTGCCGCAGCACCTCCCTCTCCTTCAGCTCGTACAGCCTGCCGCGGGACCTGCGGTAGCCGATGAGGTCGCCGTCCACGCCGATCCAGCCCCGGTCGACCTTCTCCAGGTGGTTGATGGTGCGCAGCAGTGTGGACTTGCCCGAGCCGGAGGGGCCCAGGATGACCGTGACCTCGCCGGTCCTGACCGTCAGGTCGATGCCGCGCAGCACCTCCAGTGGTCCGTAGCTCTTGTGGACGCCGCGCACGTCGACCATGACGTCGTTCACGGGTTCCCTCCTCATGGGTGCTCGGCCGGGTTGATCTGCGAGGTGTCGATCGCTGAGGCGGTGGTGCCCCACTTCTTGAGGATCGCGGCGTAGGTGCCGTTCCTGACCAGCTCGTTGACGGCCGCCTGGACGGCCGGGGTGAGCGGGGAGTCCTTCTTGAAGGCGAAGCCGACGTCGAGACGGTGGTACTCGCCCAGGAAGGTGGTGTGCGCGGCGGGCTGCGCGGCCTGGTGGCGCAGGCCGTTGATCGTCGACATGACGACGTCGATCCGGCCCTGCTGGAGGGCGGTGGTGACGGCCCCGGGGTCGGAGAAGACCTTGACCTCGTACGGTTTCCTGCCGGCGGCGGCGCACACGCCCTGCCGGGCGGTGAGGGTCTTCTCGAACGTGGTGCCCGCTCCGGTGCCGACGGTGAGCCCGCACAGCTGGACGAGGTCGGTGACCGGTGTGGTGAGCCGGGTGCTGCCCGTCTTGACCGCGAAACCCTGGCCGTCGTTGATGTAGGTGACGAAGTCGACGGTCTTCAGGCGTTCCGCGGTGACGCCGAAGTTGCCCGTGCCGAGATCGTACTTGCCGCTGCCGAGGGCGGGCAGGATCGTCTCGAACGAGGCTCCCTGCCGCTCCAGCTTCACCCCGAGGACCTTGGCGACCGCGTCGGCGATGTCGATGTCCTGGCCGGCGGGCGGCTTGTCCTGCCCGTTCGGGTAGTAGGCGGAGGGCGGGGACCCGATGGAGCTGCCGATCCGCAGGGTGCCCGTGCGGCGGACGTCGGCCGGGAGCAGGGAGGCGATCGCGTCCACGGTCCGTACGGCGGCGACCGGGTCGTCGGCCGGTCCGGATCCGGCCCGGGCGCCCGCCGGCGCCGGGGCCGCGCCGCCGGAGCCGCAGGCGGTCAGCGTCAGGAGGGACAAGAGGGGCAGGAGGAGCAGCGCCGCGGCCATGCGCGGTGCCGGTGTCCTTCTCCTCGGAAGGCCCACGCTGGTTTCCGCCGTGCGCGGGGCGCGCTGCGCGGAGGTCACCGCCGTACCGCCGAGACGGGCCGACGGGGCTCGGACACCGGCTGCGCGGCCGCGCGTGCGGCGTCGCGCTTCGCGACTTCCTCCCGGACCAGCGGGATGACGTACCGGCCGAAGTCGACGGCGTCGTCCAGCAGGTCGTAGCCGCGGGCCGAGAGGATGTCGACGCCGAGGTCGTGGTAGTCCAGCAGCGCCTGGGCGACCGTCTCGGGGGTTCCGACCAGCGCGTTGGAGTTGCCCGCGCCGCCGGTGGCCGCGGCGGTCGGCGTCCACAGCGCCCGGTCGTAGCGCTCGCCCGCCTCCGCTATGGCGATCAGCCTCCGCGATCCGGTGTTCTCGGGTGCCGCGGCCTGTGTGACTCCGCCCCGGGCGTGTCGTGCGGTGGCCTCCTCGCGCCGGCGGCGGATGGCGCCCAGGGTGCGGTGGGCCTTCTCCCAGGCCAGCTCCTCGGTCGCGGCGATGATCGGACGGAAGGCGACCTGGATGCGCGGAACGTCGGTGCGGCCCGCCGCCCGGGCGGCCGCCTTCACCGCGTCGATCTGCTGGGCGGTCTTCTCCAGGGGCTCTCCCCAGAGGCAGTAGATGTCCGCCTCGGCCCCGCCGGCGGCGTACGCGGCGGGCGAGGAGCCGCCGAACGAGACGTCGGGACGGGGTCGGCGGGCGGGGAAGACGTCGCTGACGAAGTCGTGGAAGCGGTAGTGCTCGCCCTCGTGGTCGAAGGGTTCGCGGGTGGTCCAGATCTTCTTGACGATCCGGATGTACTCCCTGGTGCGGGCGTAGCGCTCGTCCTTGGTGAGGGTGTCGCCCTCGCGGCCCTGTTCGTGGTCGTTGCCGCCGGTGATGAAGTGCACGGTCAGCCGGCCGTCGCTGATCTGGTCGAGGGTGGCGAAGGTCTTGGCGGCGTAGGTGGGGTAGGAGACGTTCGGCCGGTGGGCGAGCAGCAGCTGGAGGCGGTCCAGACGGGCGGCGACGTACGCGGCCGCCGGTACGGGGTCGGGGGATCCGGACCCGTAGGCGAACAGCACCCGGTCCCAGCCGTGGTCCTCGTGCGCCCGGGCGAGGCGGAGCGTGTAGTCCTTGTCGAAGGCGGCACCGGACCGGGCGGTGGTTTCGGATCCGTCATGGGTGGCGGCGATGCCGAGGAATTCCACGGGCATGGGGGTGGCCTTTCGCGGGGGCGGTGTAGTCATCAGGGCAGGGGTGGACGCCGGCTCGTACGGCGGACGGAAGGCGCACGGCGGACGGCAGCCGTCGGCCGGTGGTGGTACGGGTGCGCGGGAGCGGTACGGGTGTGACGACGCGGGGCATCGGGGGGGAAGGGCGGCGGGCAGCGCGCGTCCGGGCGCGGGTCACCGGGCCGGCGTGCGGGGACGGCGGCGGTGGTGCGCGGGGAGGTCTCGGCCCGCGACGGGGTCACCGAGGGAGGGAAGGGCCGATCAGGCAGCCCGCTGCCGCATCAGGCGCGACACGCGGCGGACCACACCCGACCGAAGTCGATGTGGCCGCGCGAGACGAGGCGCTGATGGGCGTTCATATGACTACTTGAGCAGTACACGATGGTCTTCGTCAAGCAACGGCCGGATCCCGGACCGCCCCGGCCGTACGGACCGCGCATGGTTGACAGGGACGTGCCGCAGGCACTTACGATCGGCGGCGGAACGGCTCCACCCGTACGGAGGGCCGTTCCGCCGCGTTGAGGGACGCGGCGAGCGTGACGACGCGGGGTTCCCAAACCCCACCCCATCCATGCCGCGATCCCTCGACTGGAGGGCCTCCCATGGCCGCCGTCCCTTCCGACGTCTCCCCCGCCCCCGCCACCTCCGCGCCGGAGCCCGGCGCCGCCCCCACGGCCGACCCGCCGCGGATCGTGCCGCGCCGACGCGTGGGCCGCCGGGTGTCCGCCGCCGCCGCGCTGTTGGTCTTCGCGCTCCTGGTGCGTTCCGTCCTGCGCAACGACGCCTTCCAATGGGACGTGGTGGGCCGGTACTTCACCACCTCCGCGGTCCTGAACGGGCTGCTGCTGACCCTGTGGCTGACCGCGGTGGTGATGGTGCTCGGCTTCCTGGCCGGCACCGTCCTGGCGGTGATGCGGCTCTCCGACAGCCCGGTCCTGCGGACCCTGAGCTGGGGGTACGTGTGGATCTTCCGCTCCACTCCCCTGCTGGTGCAGCTGCTGTTCTGGTTCAACATCGGCGCCCTGTACCCGACGCTGGGTCTCGGAATCCCGTACGGCCCGCGGCTGTTCACCGTCGAGACCGTGAACCTGCTCGGCCCGACCCTCACGGCCGTCGTCGGCCTGACCCTGCACGAGAGCGCGTACGCCGCCGAGGTGGTGCGCGGCGGGATCCTCTCCGTGGACCCCGGTCAGACCGAGGCCGCCCAGGCGCTCGGGCTGGGCAGGCTCCGCACACTGCGCCGGATCATCGTTCCGCAGGCGATGCGCTCGATCGTGCCGACCGCCGGGAACATGCTGATCGGCACCCTCAAGGGCACCAGCATCGTGAGCGTGCTGGCCGTGCACGACCTGCTGTACTCGGTCCAGCTGGTCTACAACCAGACCTACCAGGTGATTCCGCTGCTGCTGGTCGCCACCCTCTGGTACGTCGCCGTCACCACCGTGCTGAGCGCGGGCCAGTACTACGTCGAGCGGTATTACGCGCGCGGCACCTCGCGCGGCGCTGCCGACCGAAAGGCTTTTCATTTCACCAAGAGGCGTTATATGTACGGCGGATGAAATCGGCCGACGCATTCGCGCATTCCGATATCGAGGCCGTTGACACCCCTTCTCCGGGCCGCCTAACTTACGCCGCAGATACCCCCATCGGCGGCCTCTCTCCTCCGGCACGACCGCTGCTTTTCGATTCACGGGGCTGGCCGGATCCCGTTTCGTCGAAGCCGCTGGAGTACCCGTTGACCGAACCACTGCTCCTCTCCGCGCCCACCGGCCCCCCGGGCCCCGCGGGCCCCTCGGAGGCGGCCGAGCGGGTCCTCCCGCTGCGGCGCCCCGGGCGGTGGGTGGCCGCCGTCGCCGTACTCGTGCTGGTCTCCCAGGCCGGCCACGGGCTGATCACCAACCCCTTCTACCAGTGGGACCGCTTCGCGTACTGGTTCCTGCGTCCGGTCGTGCTGGACGGGCTGCTCATCACCCTCCAGGTGACCGCGTACAGCGCGGTCCTCGGCCTGGCCGGCGGTGTCCTGCTCGCCCTCGGCCGGCTCTCGGGCAACGTGGTGCTGCGGTCCGTGAGCTGGACCTACGTCTGGCTGTTCCGCTCCGTGCCGCTGATCGTCGTCCTGCTCTTCCTCTACAACCTCAGCGCCCTCTATCCGACCCTCAGCATCGGGGTGCCGTTCGGGCCCGCCTTCGTCACCTTCGACGAGTCGCGGTTCGCCACCGACATCGTGGTCGCCGTGGTCGGCCTGGGGCTGAGCGAGGCGGCGTACGCGGCCGAGATCGTCCGGGCCGGCGTGCTCTCGGTCGACCAGGGCCAGCACGAGGCGGCGGCGGCCCTGGGGCTGCCCCGGCGGCGCCAGTTCACCCGGATCGTCTTCCCCCAGGCGCTCCGCTCCATCGTCCCCTCGTACGTCAACCAGCTGATCGGCCTGCTCAAGGCCACCTCGCTGGTCTTCTACGTCTCCCTGCTCGACCTGTTCGGCTCGGTGCAGAGCCTGGCCAGCACCTACCCCGGTGACGTGGTGCCCCTGCTGCTGGTGGCGACCGTCTGGTACGTGATCCTCACCAGCCTGGTCTCCGTCGTCCAGTTCCACGTCGAGCGGCACTACGCCCGCGGGGCACTGCGCTCCGTGCCGCCCACCCCCCTCCAGCGGGCCCTCGCCGGCCTGCGCGAGCTGCGGCCGCGCTTCCGGCGGGAGACGGCCCCGTGACAGACCCGTCCATACACGTGAAAAGGAACACCATGCGAAGCCGGTCCCTCCTGCGCACCAGACTCGTCCGCGGCCTCGGCGCGACGACCGCCACCGCCGCCCTGGCCGCGGGACTCACGGCATGCGGCGGTGACGCGAAGGCCGACGGCGGGGCCCCGGGCAGGGTGACCGTCGGCGCCGTCTCCAACGGGGCCGCCCGGCAGACCGAACTGTCCGTCCCCGTCGTCGAGTCCCTGCGCGCGCAGCTCCCGAAGTCCGTCCGCGACCGCGGCGAACTGGTCATCGGCGTCGGCGCCCTGCCCGCCGGGTTCCCGCCGCTCGCCTACGTCGGCACCGACCAGAAGACCCTCACGGGCGCCGAGCCCGACCTCGGCCGCCTGGTCGCCGCGACCCTCGGACTGAAGCCCGTGGTCAAGAACTCCACCTGGGAGAACCTCTTCGTCGGCGTCGACAGCGGCAAGGTCGACGCGGCGTTCTCCAACGTCACGGTCACCGAGGAACGCAAGAAGAAGTACGAGTTCGCCTCCTACCGCAAGGACAACCTGGCCTTCGAGGTGCTGAAGGAGAACCCCTGGAACTTCGGCGGCGACTACCGCAATCTCGCGGGGAAGACGGTGGCGGTCAGCAAGGGCACCAACCAGGAGAAGATCCTGCTGGAGTGGCAGGCCAGGCTCCGGGCCGAGGGCAAGGACATCGAGGTCAAGTACTTCCCGGACCCCAACAGCGTCTACCTGGCGCTGAGCGGCGGGAAGATCGACCTCAACTTCGGGCCGAACCCCTCCATCGCCTACCACATCACGCAGACCGCGAGCGGCAACGCCCCCACCCGCAACGCCGGTTCGTTCTCCGGGGCCGGAGAGAGCGTCCAGGGGCTGATCGCCGCCACGGCGAAGAAGGACAGCGGGCTGGCCAAGCCGCTGGCGGAGGCCGTCAACCACCTGATCGGGAACGGCCAGTACGCGCAGCTGCTGGCCGCCTGGAACCTGTCGAACGAGTCCGTCACCACCTCCGAGGTGAACCCGCCCGGCCTGCCGCAGACCGCCTCATGAGCGCGGCGGACCCGGGCGGCGCCGCGGCACGGACCTCGCTCGCCCCGCACGTCCGGGACGCCCCGGACGTGTCGGACGTGTTGGACAACGCCGCCTGGGCCTCGCTGGCCGGCGCCCACTCCGCGTTCGCCGAGCACCCGCGCGGAGCCCCGCCCGGGCTGTCCCGCGCCGCCCGATATGGCCCGGAGGTCGCGCCCTTCGCCGCCCTCGCCGACCCGGCCGACCCGCGTTCCTGGGCCGACCTGGCGGCGCTGGTCGGACCGGGCCGGGTCGCCTCGCTGGCCGGCGTCCTGACCCCGCCCGCGGGGTGGGAGACCGTCGCCGCCGTCGAGGGGGTACAGCTGGTGGACACCTCGCTGCGCGCCGAACCCCTGGGGGAAGCGGTCCGGCTGGGGTACGGAGACGTACCGGAGATCCTCGCGCTGATCGAGCTCACGAAGCCGGGGCCCTTCCTGCCGCGCACCGTGGAACTGGGCACCTACCTCGGCGTCCGGCACCGGGGCCGGCTGGTCGCCATGGCCGGGGAGCGGCTGCGCCCGCCCGGCTGGACCGAGATCAGCGCCGTGTGCACCCGTCCCGGGTACCGGGGGCGGGGCCTGGCGACCGGGCTGGTGCGGGCCGTGGCGGCGGGGATCCGGGAGCGGGGCGAGGTCCCCTTCCTGCACACCGCGGCGGCCAACACGGGGGCGGTCAGGCTCTACGAATCGCTCGGTTTCACCGTGCGCCGACGGCCTTTCTTCATGACGGTCCGGGCACCGGGCAACACGGCTGCCCCATAGGTGTGACGTTTTCTCTCTTTACTCCTTCCCCGCACGTGCGATCAGGAAAGGCGGAATTCTCCGTGTCCGAACTCCCTCCCGTCGGCGCGCTCGGCGGCGCGGTCCTGTACCCGGCGGGCCGGCCGGCGGTGGTGGCGTGAAATTCCTCGCCATCACCCTGATCGCGGATTCCGCGGACCCGGTGACGGGTGCGCCCACCCCCACCCGCGAGCGGTTCCGCGAGGTCGTGGACGCCGCCCTGCTGGCGGAATCGCTCGGCTTCGACGGATTCGGGGTGGGCGAGCGCCACGAACGTCCGTTCCTGTCCTCCTCCCCGCCCGTGGTCCTCTCGCACATCGCCGCGCTGACCCGTCGGATCCGGCTGTTCACCGCCGTCACCACCCTGAGCCTGCTCGATCCGGTGCGGGCGTACGAGGACTACGCGACCCTCGACCACCTCTGCGACGGACGCCTGGAGCTGATGATCGGCAAGGGCAACGGCACGGCGCAGCGGGAGCTCTTCCACGTGACCCCCGAGGACCAGTGGGAGCGCAACACCGAAGGCTACGAGCTGTTCCGGCGGATCTGGCGCGAGGACAAGGTGACCGCCGAGCCGCGCTTCCGACCCGCCCTGACCGGGGCGGAGGTGCTGCCGCGGCCGTACCAGCGGGCCGTCCGGGTCTGGCACGGCAGCGCCACGAGCCGGGAGTCCGTCGATCTCGCCGCGCGCTACGGGGACCCGCTCTTCTCCGCGAACGTCACCCATCCCATCGGCCCCTACGCCGAGCTGATCCGGCACTACCGGGAGCGCTGGGAGCACTATGGGCACGATCCGGCGCACGCGGTCGTCGGGGCGGGCACGGCCGGCTACCACGCGGCCCCCACTTCACAGCGGGCGGCGCTGGCGTACCGGCCGGCGTTCGCCCGCTACCTCGACTCCCACAGGCGGCAGGGGCTGGATCCGGTGTTCCCGACGCTGGAGGACTTCATCGAGCGCAGCTCGGCGCTGATCGGCAGCCCGCAGCAGGTGATCGAGAAGGTCCACCGCTACCACGAGGAGTTCGGCCACACGGTCCTGCACCTCCAGGCCGAGCCGGGCGGACTCAGCGCGGCGGAGCACCGCGCCTCACTCGAACTCTTCCAGTCGGACATCGCCCCGGTGCTGCGCCGCGAGATCCCGGACCCGCCCTTCCCCGACCCGCCCTTCCCCGACCCGTCCTCGCCCGACCGCTGAGCAGCCCGGAGCGGGGAAGCGGCGGTGCGAAGCGTTCAGTCCGGGAAGGAGTAGTAGAGCGCCTTGCCGTAGAAGGACGCGAAGTGTTCCTGCCAGTTGGCGCGGACCGTGGCGAGCCAGGCGTCGTTCTCGCCCGCGATCGCCGCCTCGGCCTGGGCGACGGCGGCGGGGATGTCGGCGGAGACCAGCCGCTCGACCGCCGCCACCGGGTCCTCGTCCCCGAGGGAGACCATCTCGCCGGTTTCCAGGAGGAAGTACCGCGCCCGCTGACTGTCCAGGTGCGACGTCGTCGCCTGCACACACCGGTCGAACTCGTCGTCGTCCTGCAGTCCCTGACCGACCGTGAGGAGGAGGTCGCGGAGCAGGGCGGCGCCCTTGCCGTAGTCCGCGGCGATGCCGATGCGGGGGCTCCAGATCATGGAGGGGACGATCGTCGTGCCGTGTCCGACCAGGAGCTGGTGAGCGAGCGGGACAGCCCAGTTGTGTTCCGATATGCACCGGATCGGCTTGGGGATGTCGTCCTCGGTGGGCATCGAATCGGCGGAGTAGAGATAGGAACGGTTTGCCATGACGGCGACCCTAACAGCGGGGTCTGACACACGTCGTGGCGAAGCGGCGCCCCTCAGATGTCCGGTAGGACGAGGAAGACCTCCGAGAAAGTGAGGTCGTGCCGGTCAGTCGCCTGGCCGCACGGGCAGCGCAGCGTGGTGCGACGCCAGTCGCAGGTCACCGACCAGGGGCCGTCCGCATTTCCGCAGGTGGAGCAGCGGAAGGTGTCGGCCGTCCAGACGTCGCGGGCGGGTCTCCCGTAGTGCCGGAACCGGCCCCTGTGCCGGATCCGCCAGGGGGTGGCCTCTGGTGTGGGCGGAGTGGTCCCGGGTGGATGCGGGGCGGACAGTGCGGCGAACAGCGCCGTCAGTTCGGGCAGGAGGGCTTCGCCCGCCCCGGTCGGCGCCGACGGGAGGCGGGCGCCGGTGGTCGGGGGAAGCGGGTAGTGCGGAGCCGCCGCGGCGGCCGGTGGATTCGGGACGCCGGACCACGGCAGGAAGGCGCGTGCGACGGCGGCCAGCAGGGCGGCGGCCGGCGCGCTGACCGCGCCGGCGTCGAGGTGGTGCACTGCGCTGCGCCAGATCCGCTGGAGCCGCCGGTCCCGGTCCACCGCCCGCGCCCGTGCGTTGCCGGCCGCGCGGGCCGGGAGTGGGGCCGTGAGGCGGGCGAGAAGCGCGGCCGCCGCCGCGGTGTCCGCCTCGTTGGCGCGCCACTCCCCGGCGGCGAGCAGGCGCCGGGCGCGGTCCGCTTCGCGGGTCAGCGCGAGAACCGGCAGCTCTGGGGCGGGCGAGGTCGGGGGCGGGTCGTCCTGCCTGCTCGCCATGCGCTTCACCCCTTCGTCCCGGATTCCTGGCCGGCCGCGTGACCTTGCGCTGTGCGTATCCCATCACAGGAGTGCGCGCGCCGGGCCGCCGGGCCCGTGGCGCGCGGAGGGTGGCGTGAAGGGCGGCCGTGGGCGGCGGCATCCGCTGTTCGTGGGCCGCCACCATCTACGTGAAGTCCGTCTTCAACGCCGGTACGTCGAACGGGCAGCGGGGGGCCGAGCGGCGTCACAAGGTCTTCATGTCCTGTGCATGGTCCTGGCGGAGCCGTGCGTCCATGATCGGCGCACACGAACGGTCCCCACCCACCCGAGGAGCACTTCGCCATGTCCAGCCGCCGTACCTTCCTGGCCGGTTCGACCGCCGCGCTCGGCGTCGCCGCCGCCGCGGCCGTGCCCGTGGCCCGGGCCGCGCCCTCGGTGACGGACCCGGAGCCGGCGGCCCCCGGCGGCCGGCCGCCGAACCTCGTCGTCGTCCTCGCCGACGACCTCGGCTACGGCGAGCTCGGCGCGTACGGGCAGCGGCTGATCGCCACCCCGCGCCTGGACCGGCTGGCCGCCGAGGGGCTGCGGTTCACCGACGCCTACTCCACCGCCGCCGTCTGCGCCCCCTCGCGCGGCTCCCTCCTGACGGGGCTCCACACCGGCCACGCGACGGTGCGGGCGAACCCGTCCTCCGGCGGCCAGGGTTCCCTCACCGCCGCCGACACCACCTTCGCCCAGGTGCTCCGGGCACGCGGCTACCGGACGGCGGTGATCGGCAAGTGGGGCTTCGGCCCGGAGGCCGCCGGCCAGGACAGCCACCCGGCGGCCCGCGGCTTCGATGAGTTCTACGGGTACATCGACCACAGCCACGCCCACCAGTACTACCCCGAGTACCTCTGGCACAACGACGTGAAGGAGCCCATACCCGCCAACGCGGGCGGCGCGAAGGCCGTGTACGCGCCCGATCTGCTGGAGCGGCACGCCCTGGACTTCATCGGGGACCACGCGGCGCAGCCGTTCCTGCTCCTGCTGACCCCGAACGTCCCGCACGCCCCCAGCGACATCCCCGACACCAGTGCCTACGCCGACCGCACCTGGACCGCCGCGAACAAGGGGCACGCCGCCCAGGTGAGCTACTTCGACGCGCTCGTCGGCAAGGTCGTCGACCGGCTGCGCGCCCTCGGCCTGGAGCAGGACACCGTCCTCCTCGTCACCAGCGACAACGGCCCCCACGAGGAGGGCGGCGTCAACCCGGACCTCTTCGACGCCAACGGCCCGCTGCGCGGCTACAAGCGCAACCTCTACGAGGGCGGCGTACGCGTCCCCTTCATCGCCTGGGGCCCCGGCCGGGTCAGGCAGGGCACCAGCGACCGCCCCACCCCCCTGACCGACGTCCTGCCCACCCTCGCCGAGCTGGCCGGCGCCCCCGCCCCCACCGACGTGGACGGCCTGTCCGCCGCGCCCCTGCTCGCCGGCAGCCCGGACGCGGCCCGCCACGGGCACCTGTACTGGTTCCGCGACGAACTCGGCGTCACCAGCCGGGCCAACGCCCAGGACGCGCAGCGCGCCACCTGGCTGGCCGAGGCGGCGCGCCGCGACAACTGGAAGGCGGTGCGCTTCGCCCCCGAACGCGACCACGCCCTCCCCGACGCGAAGTGGCAGGTCGAGCTGTACGACCTCGCCACCGACCCCGGCGAGACCCGCGACCTCGCCGGCACGTACCCGGCCCGGGCCGCGGAACTGGTGGCGCTGATGCGTTCCTCCTGGAAGGACCCGTATCCGCGCACCCCGTTCGGTGTCCGCCTGACGCTGCCCGCCCTGGCCGTCCCGGGCGAGGCGTTCACCGTCACCGCCACCCTCGACAACGGCTCCTCGCGCCCCTGGACCGGCCCCGCGCTCGGCCTCGCCGCCCCCGCCGGATGGACGGTGGCCCCCGCCTCCCCCACCAGCGCGGAGCAGCTTGCCGCGGGCGGCCGGCTCACCGTGTCCTGGCAGGTCACCCCGCCCGCGAACGCCGCTCCCGCGACCGTGTGGTCGCTCACCGCCGAGGGGAGCGCCGTCGCGCCGGGCGGTCCGGTCCGCTACACGGCGGCGACTACCGTGCCGACGCCGCCGCCGGCCCCGACCCGCGACTCGTACCTCTCCGACCTCGCCTGGATCAGCGCCGCGAACGGCTGGGGACCGGTGGAACGCGACGCCTCGAACGGCAAGAACGCCGCCGGGGACGGCCCGCCGATCTCCTTCGGGGGCACCTCGTACGCCAAGGGGCTCGGCGTCCACGCCCCCAGCGACATCGCCTACCACCTCGGCGGGGCCGCCGTACGGTTCACCTCGCTCGTCGGCATCGACGACTTCTCCGCCAAACAGAGCGCGCTCGGCGCCACCCGGGCCAAGGTCTACGGAGACGGCCGGCTGCTGCTGACCACCCCGACCCTGACGGCGGCCGGCGGCCCCGTCGCGGTCGACCTGGACGTGCGCGGCGTACGCGTCCTGCGTCTGGTGGTCGAGGACGCCAACAACCGGACGTCCTTCGACCACACCTCCTGGGCCCTGGCCCGCGTCACCGTCTCCTGAACCGGCGTTCCGGGTGGCCTACGCGGGACCGGCGGCCACCCGGAAGCCGATGTTGCCGGTCGAGCTGTCCGGCGTGTTCGAGCTGCGGGCGGCGACCCGGTAGCGGTTGCAGTAGGAGTCGTGGCACAGGTACGAGCCCCCGCGCATCGCCCGCGAGGTCTCCTCGCCGGGGGTGAACCAGTCGGCGCACCACTCCCAGACGTTGCCGACCGTGTTGTAGAGGCCGAAGCCGTTGGGCCGGAAGGACTTCACGGGGGCGGTGGAGACGTGGCCGTCGGCACCGGTGTTGTGCACCGGGAACTCGCCCTGCCAGATGTTGCACATGTGGCGGCCGCCGGGCGTCAGCTCGTCACCCCACGGGTAGCGCCGCTGCTCCAGCCCGCCGCGTGCGGCGTACTCCCATTCGGCCTCGGTGGGCAGGCGGGTGCCGGACCAGGCGCAGTAGGCCAGGGCGTCGTTCCACGAGACGTGGACGACGGGATGGTTCTGCCGGCCGGTCACGTGCGAGCCGGGCCCTTCGGGGCTGCGCCAGGACGCCCCTTCCACGGCCCGCCACCACGGGACGCCCTGCACGGGGCGGGACACGGCGGCGACCTCCTCGGCGAGGAACGCGCCGAAGGTGAAGGAGAACCCGAAGCGCTCGGCGTCGGTGGTGTACCCGGTGGCCTTGACGAAGGTGGCGAACCCGGCGTTCGTGACGGTCGTGGCCGCGATCCGGAAGGGGTCCACCGTCACCTCCCGGACCGGCCCCTCGGCGTCGGCCGGAAAGCCCTCCGGGTCGTCGGTGCCCATCAGGAAGCGGCCGCCGGGCAGGCTCAGCAGCTGCCGGGCCGCCCGGGAGGGCGGGGCCGCGGGGGGCGGCGGCGCGAGGGTGAGCACGGGGGCGTGTGCGTGGCCGGGGGTGCAGCATGCGGGCATGTCGGCTCCATGGGACAAGGGCGGCCGGACACCGGCGCATGGTGGCGCGAGGTGGGGGTCCTGCTGCCATGGCGACGAGAGTAGGCGCAGCGGAACGCCGGTTCCATGTACAGCGGATGAAATGGGGAACGGCCCCGGCGCCTCGGAGGCGGACGGGGCCGTTCGGCGGCGGGCGGCGTCCCGCGCCGGGTTCGCCGGGACGTGGAACGTGCCGGTCAGTGCCGGGCGGTGCGGACGGCTCCGGTCCCCCGGTCCGGCACGTCTCCCGCCCAGTCGACGATCCGTACCGCCGCGCCGGCGGCCTCCTTGCCCCGGCACTGTGCGTGGTGCCGGCGGGCGATGCCGTCCAGGTCGAGGTGGCGGGCGAAGGCGGGGTGCGCCGCCAGCCGTCGCGCGTACGACCACAGGTGCGGGTGGTCGGTGAGGCGGTAGACCGCGGCCGCGTCCAGGTGCCAGCGGTGCACGGTGTCCAGCTGGACCAGCGTCACCCACAACTCGACGTCGGCGGCGGTCGGTTCCACGCCCAGCAGGTACTCGGCGCAGGACAGCCGCCGTTCCAGCGCGCCCAGTGCGCGCAGCAGGGTGGCCAGCGCGGTGTCGCGCTCCGCCTGGTCGCCGCCGGACCGGCCGGCGCGCTGCGCGGCCGCGTTGATGCCGTGCTCGCAGAGCCGCCCGACGGCCTCGATCCGCTCCTCGGCGCCGGCCGGGTACAGCTGGGGGCCGCCGGTGTCGAAGAGCCTGCCCATGTCCTGGAGGATGTCCGGGGCGTGCGTGCTGACGATCCGTCCGGTCCAGCAGTCGGCGAGTACCGGTGCCACGGCCGGTCCGGGGTACCGGTGCGAGCTGGCCTGGTAGAGGGGGCGCAGTGCCAGGTGTCCGCCATCGGGCGCGTCGGGGACGGCGGGCAGCAGCGTCATCGGGAGGACGTCGTCCAGGGCGAGCAGGCTGTGGGTGACCGCGATCCGCAGACACGACGGGCCGGACGGCGAGAGGTGGAGCCGGTAGCGGTACGGCACGGCGGGGTAGCCGCTGCGCGCGTCACGGCCGATCCTGCTCCGGAAGGGCGGCGCGTCGGTCGGGCGAGTGGTGGACATGCTTCTCCCTGGGATTGCGCGGGCACGGGGCATGCGACGACGGCGGCCGGCGACGGATTCGGCGCGGCCGGGACCCGGAGGGTGAGGGGGGCGCAGGTCAGCCGCGGACGGCTGCGGGGGCGCCGGGGTGCGCGGGATCCGCCGCACTGCACACGCGCAGGAGGTCGATGTGGCGGCGGGACGTGAGCAGCGGGAGCGCGGGCACGGCGGCGCGCACGCCGTCGGTACCTCGGTCCAGCGCTGAACAGCCCATGATTTCCCTACCGGTTCACCAGGATTCGCCGTTCTGGAGTGTCGGCGCCCGTCCGGGTGGGTGTCAAGACCGCCGCCGCGGCCGCGCCCGGGTCACGGTGGTCCAGGGTCCCGGACCTGGCGGACCCGGTGGGGCCGCCCGGCGGGGCGGTCACACCGGGTCCGGTTCGTCGCCCTGTGCGCCGCGACGGTGCCCGGCGGGGTGGTCAGCCGGGCCAGGTGCCGGTCAGACGCCGGACGGTGGCGGCCCCGGTACGGTCCACGGCCGCCTTGACGACGGCGAAGATCGCGCCCTGCAGGGCTGCCGCGATCAGGACCTCCTGCCAGGTGCGGTCCTCGTCGGTGGCGTCCGGAGCGTCGTCCTCGTGCCCCATCACCTTCCACACCTGCTTGAAGGCCGCACCCGCGACGAGGCCGCTCGCGGCGCCGAGGGCCAGCCCGACCGGCTTGTACGCGATCTTGGAGGCTTTCACTTGCGCCTCCGGCTCCGGCGCAGGAGCAGGAACAGCACCAGCGCCGCGGCGCCGACGCACAGCGGGCCGCGGTTGGCCCGCGCCAGGGACGCGGCCGCCCCGGCCTTCTCGCGTACCGGTTCCGGGGCCACGCCGGCCGCCAGGTGGCCGGCGTGGCTCATGCCGTCACGGACCTGGGCTGCGGCGTGGGCGGCCTTGTCCAGCACCGGGTCCGGGGCCTTGTCCTTGATCGCCTCGGCCGCGTGGGCCGCCGTGTGCCGGAGCTGCTCGACGGTCTGCGCCGCCTTTTCGGCGACCTGCTCCTTGATCTCGGCCGCCTTCTCCTTGGCCTGCTCCCTGACGTCGGCCTTGGCCGCCAGCGCCTCCACGGTCTTGCCGAGCTCGTCGCGGGTGCGCTCGATCTGCTCGCGCAACTGGTCCGGAGTCGGTTCCGCGGCGGGTCCCGGTCCGGATCCGTCGCCCCGGGGGTGATGGCTCATCGGTGTGTCCTCTCCTTGATCTCGGCGACATCGGCCTTGACGCTGTCGATGGTCTTCTCGGGCGCGGGCCCTCCGGCCCGGGCGACCTGCTTCCGGCCGGCCACGGCCAGGACCGCCGCAACGGCCGCCAGCGCGGCGGCGACGACCAGGGCCGCCGCCCACACGGGCAGGACCAGGGAGAGCGCCGCGATCGCGGCGACGACGAGGGCCTGGGCGGCCAGGACGCCCATGAGGCCGGCCCCGCCGAACAGGCCGCCGCCGACCCCGTAGCGTTTGCCCTTCTGCGTCATCTCCGCGCGGGCCAGTCGCATCTCTTCCCGGACCAGTTCCGAGATCTGCTGCGACGCACGCGTCACGAGTTCGCCCACCGGCGCGTCGCCGCCGTGCGCGACACGGCTTCCAACGGCACTCATCGACCCTTCACCTTCCTCCGCCTGCCGGGAATCCCCGGGGCGCGCATACCCGGGAACCCGCCGGTCACCCCTGGGGCGCGCGTGGTCATCCGCACCGCGCCCCGCCTCCTGGTCCGCCGCCGGCGCGTTCGACACAGCTCCGCCGCCGTCCGTGGCCTACTCCAGGCGGCGGCGGTCCTCGTCACTCCACTCCCGGGTGTCCCGCGGCTCGACGTAGGGCTCCTCGTCCTCGGGGAGCCCGCCGACGATGGCACGCTGGCGGACCATTTCGGCGTCGAACTCCAGGCCCAGGAGGATGACGAGGTTGGTGATCCACAACCAGACCAGGAAGATGACGACGCCCGCGAGCGTGCCGTAGGTCTTGTTGTACGAGCCGAAGTTCGCGACGTAGAACGCGAACCCGGCCGAGGCGATCATCCAGATGACCAGCGCCAGGAGGCTGCCGGGGGTCACCCACGTGAAACCGCGGCCCTTGGCGTTCGGCGCGGCCCAGTACAGGAGCGCGATCATGATCGTGACCAGCACCAGCAGGACGGGCCACTTCGCGATCGACCACACCGTCATCGCGGTGTCGCCCAGCCCCAGTGCGGAGCCGGCCTGCCGGGCCAGACCGCCGGTGAACACCACGATCAGGGCGCTGGCGACGGCCAGGACCATGAGCGTGACGGTCAGCCCGAGGCGCAGCGGCAGCACCTTCCACAGCGGCCGGCCCTCGGGCATGTCGTAGACGGCGTTCGAGGCGCGGATGAACGCGGCGACGTACCCGGAGGCCGACCAGATCGCGACGAGCAGGCCCAGGACCGCCAGCAGCGATCCTAGGCCCGCGCTGCCCTGGAGCTGTCGCACGGCGTTGCCGATCACGTCGCGCGCGGGGCCGGGGGCGAGGCGTTCGAGGTTGCTCAGGACCTGGTCGGTGGCCGACTTGCCCGCGATGCCCAGCAGCGACACCAGGACCAGCAGGGCCGGGAAGAGGGCCAGCACCCCGTAGTAGGTCAGCGCCGCGGCGCGGTCCGCCAGCTCGTCGTCCTTGAACTCCTTCAGCGTCCCGCGCAGCACCGCCTTCCAGGACCGCTCGGGCAACTGCGAGAGCCGGTCCGGGGCCCGCTCCTCGATCGCCCGGTCCGGCCCCGCGGCCTCACGGCCGCTCACGGCGTCGCGGTGCTCGTCCCCCGGTTTCGGCGTGTGGGTGGATTCCATGGTCGGCGCATTTCCACTCCGGCCGCACCCATGCCCGTTCGGGTCCCGCGGGTACGGTCCGGGGGCATCGGCGTGCGCGTCCGCTGCGCCCGCGTCACTGGTCGACCGGTTCAGGATGGTCCGATGCGGCCTGGGCCACGGCGGTGGGTGTGAAGGCCGCGACGGTGGCGGCCTCGGCCGGGGTGAGCGTGAGGACGCTGCTGATGACCACGAGCGAACTCCCCACGCGGACCACGGTCGCGTCCGCGCGCTGTCGGCCCGGCAGCACCGCCGCCTGGACGACCAGGCTCTCGTCCCCGAGCCGGGGGCCTTCCGCGAGGGCGAAATCGGCGGTCTCGGCGGGCTCCGCCGCCGCGTGCGGCAGCGCCACGCTCCGGCACCGGCCCACCAGGGCGCGCATGTCCTCCATCGCCCTGTGCGCACCGTCCTCCGGGAACGAGTAGAGCTTCTCCATTCCCGGGATGACGCCGTTGCCGGAGGAGTGCCCGCCGCTGAACATGGCCGTCGCGGAGGCGGACGCCGTGGTCGTACTCGCGTCCACGACGCTCTGCCCGTCCAGCAGTCCGCCGCAGGACGCGGGTGTCGCCGACGTGCCCGAGGCCCCGGGGCCGGCGGCCGCGGGTTCGGCCCGGGAGGTCCAGCCGTCCGGCAGGACTGCGGGGAGGAGGTGCGTCCGCAACTCGGCGGCCGACAGCGGTGCCGGCCGCGTGGCCGGCGCCGGCGGGCGCGGCTGCGCCGGGCCGCCGCACCCGGCGACCGCAATGAGGACCACGCATCCGGCCACCTGCCGGATCCCGGAGTTGTTCATCTCTGCGTACTTCCCGCCCCTGGTGATCAAACCGTTCGAAGCCGGCAGGGCGCAGGTGCCCCCCGACCTGGCCACTCGGCGCGGTCAGTGCTCGCAGAGCGAGAACTCCCGCTCGTAGAGCTGCTCGTTGTGTTCGTCGACGAAGAACTTCCGCTCCCGCATGAGTTCCTCGCGGTAGGCCTCGGCCTGTTCGCGCGTCATGGTGGAGGTGTCGGACCAGGGCTGCTGCGGCGGCACATCGGAGGTCGAGACGATCCGCTCCGTCGGGTCGACCAGGAAGAACGCGAGGATCTTGCGGTGTCCCGGGCGGGTGGGGTCCACGAGGCGGAACGCGTCCACGCGGTGCTGCAGCACGTTGGGGAACGCCAGGCAGCGGCCCGCCGGGGTCGGGACCGAGCCCAGGACCTGGTTCAGCGCGTCCTCGTCCTCCAGGCCGTAGACCGCGCGCAGGCCGGTGCCGTCGTTCTGCTGGTAGTCCGGGTCGTCGAGTGCGGCCCGGAATCCCAGCCGGCTCTCGGTGATGTTCTCGCTGTCCCAGTAGTAGATGCCGGTCGAGACGATCCGCTCGTTCAGCATGCCCTCGACGTGCCAGGAACCGCCGGAGTACTCGGGGTCGTCCGGGGTGAGGTGGACGGTGGCGAGCTTGACGATGACCTGGAGCCGGCGGCCGCGCAGGTCGACCCGGGCGGACGCCTCCGGCAGGGCGGGCGGGGTGAAGTCCGGGGCGTCCGGGACGGCGGGGACGCGGTCGTCGTACCAGGCCTCGTAGGCGTCCGACCAGGCGTCGCGGGCCTCCGCGTAGGCCGCGTCGTCGCTGAAGGACGACCGGTGGGGATACTCCGGCTCCGCGTCGTACCAGCCGTAGGGGTCGGCCTCGATCCGCAGGGGCCGGGGGTGCCGCAGATCGGTCAGCACGTTCTCGAACAGCGGGCGCAGGCGCGCGAACACGTCCGGGAGGACGGAGGCCAGGGCGTGATGCGTCTCGGGGTGGACGTTGTTGACATAGGAGCGGAAGGCGACGGCCCCGTCGTCACTGACGTCGACCTCCGTGGGCAGCCACTGGAACCTTTCCGAGAACTCGTACTTCGCGTAGTGCTTGGCCGGGTTCTGCCAGGCCCGCTCGGGCCCGCCGCTCACGTCCTTCACCAGGCAGAAGAGGGAGGGGTGCACGAGGTCCAGCACCTGGCCGCCGGATCCGGGGTGCCAGTCCCGCTCCGCTTCGGGGACCTCTTCCAGCACCCGGACGGCCTCGCGCAGCCGGGCCCGGAGCGGCTCGTCGACCAGGGTGTCCGACTGCCAGACCCCGTCGACGGCGGACACCTCGATGCCGGTCCGCGCGTCCCGCAGCGCGGCGTAGTGTCCCAGCTCGGCGAGCACGTAACGCACCTGTGCCTCTGTCAGGCCCTGGGCCACCGCCTCCCGCGTCCATCTGGCGGCGATGTCGGGGTCGTTCCGCTTGTCGAACCACGCGGTCTTGGCGCGCAGGGCCGCGCTGCACCGCATCATCTGTAGTTCCCGCACCGTCCGGGGCGTCGCGAACGCCGGGGAAAGGGAGCTCTGGAAGGGCAGCGGGAAGGCGGACAGGCCGGTCACTTCGGGTGGTCCTCACGGTCGGATTGCGGTGCCGGGAAGGATAGCCCGGCCCACTGACACCCCGGCCGCGGCCCCCTGGGCGGGCGGAGACGGAGTGCGCCGGCGCCGGCGTGGCCCGGTGAACCGCCGAACCCGAAACCGGGATGCGGATGCCGTAGGGCCGCGCCTAGGCTGCGCGCGCCGGGTGGCGGGTGTCGCCGCCGAGGAACAGAGAGGTGCGGGTATGACCAGTCAGTTGTTCGCGATCTGCTTCCACGCGAGCCGGCCCTCGGAGCTGGCACGGTTCTGGTCCGGGGTCCTGGGCTGGAAGCCGGCCGACGGTGCGGACGGCGACGTCGCGATCCTGCCCCCTGATGCCACGGGGTTCCGCATCCGGTTCGTGCCGGGTCAGGAGCCGAAGTCCGGGCAGAACCGGGCGCACTTCGACCTGACGAGCGGTTCCCCGGAGGAGCAGCAGCAGACGGTGGCCAGGGCGCTGGCACTGGGCGGCCGGCACATCGACGTGGGCCAACTCCCGGAAGAGGGGCACGTGGTGCTCGCCGATCCGGACGGCAACGAGTTCTGTGTCATCCAGGCGGGCAACTCGTTCCTCGCCGACACCGGCTTCATCGGAGCGCTGGCCTGCGACGGAACGCAGGAGGTCGGCTACTTCTGGAGCGAGGCGCTGCGGTGGCCGCTGGTCTGGGACCAGGACGAGGAGACCGCGATCCAGTCGCCGGACGGCGGTACGAAGATCACGTGGGGTGGTCCCCCGGTGGCGCCGAAGCGGGGCGCGAACCGGCTGTACCTGGAGTTGGCGCTGCCCGCCGGCGCCGACGGGGAGGCGGAGGTCGAGCGCCTGGTCTCACTCGGCGCGACGCGCGCCGGCACCGGCGAGGACGGCGGGACGCTGATGCTCGACCCCGACGGCAACGAGTTCTCCCTGCGGCGGCCCCATCGGCTCCGGTAACCCCGGTGGAGGGCGAGGGCCACCTCCGCACCAAGGAGGCCGAACGCGTGTTCTAATTAATGGATGGATCCGTTCCGCTTTCCCGACGACCTGGTGGAACTCCAGGCCGCCTGGCTCGACACCTACGCCGCGCTGGCCCGGACGCCCGGCGTCCGGAGTACGACGGTGCTGCGGCGGCGGCTGCTCCGGCTGTCCTGCCGGCTCCACGCGCACCCCTACTGGGCTGCGCCCGGCCGCCCCCCGGCGGGCTGGCCCGAGCTGCGGCGGCAGGCCCGGGAGCGGGGGTGGGGGACGGCGGCGTGAGCGCACGGTGTGCGAGGCCCGGGCAGTCCCCGAAGGGGGAAGGGTGTGGGATGGTGGAGGGGATGGACCGTTCTGGTTCCGTCGCTTGAGGCTCGGCCGTCGTTTCCCGACGGGCAGCGGCATGCGCGTGGTGCCCTGGTGGCCCTGATCGCCGGACATGAACACGAGCCGCCCCGCGGACCGTGTTCCGAGCAGCCGCCGCAACCGCGGCCTTCCGCTTCCAGGGCTGGTACCCCGTGTGAGGGGGAGCCCGTTGTGAAGTCCTACACCGTTCAAGTGCACCTCTACGGGTCCGTGGCGGTGGTGACGCTGTGCGCGCGGCACGCCCGCGGCCACGGCGCGGCAGCGCTGCGCGAGCTGGTCCGCGTACTGGAGGCCATCGGCACCGGCGTGCGTTCCGTGGTCCTGGACCTCGACTGCGCGCCGTACCCGGCCCCCGGGGACGCCTTGGCCGCCGTCGACGCCTGGGCGGCGGGCAGGACGGTCACCGTGGTGGTGCTGGCCCCCGACGACTGCGGCGGGACGCTTCGGCCGGGTGCCCCGTCCCTGCGCCCGGCCCCCGCCGGCCCGCCCCCGAGCCGCCCCCTCGTCCCCTCGTATGGCGGGGCGTCGTCGGCCCACCGGCTGCGGCGGGTCCTCGGAGTGCGGGTACTGGTGCGTCAGGCGGCGGGGATCCGGCAGGCCCGTCACCAGGGGCACCCGTGTTCCTGAGGGCCGGGCCCGGGGTGTCGCGGTGCGTCCGGCGGGTAGCCGGTAGGTGAGAATGAAGGCCGGGGCGGCCGACACGGGAGGTGATGTGCCGTGGGGGATCGTGCGGACTTCCCGGAGGACGGAGGCCCGCCGTTCGGCGCGGAGGACCTCAAACGGCTGTCCCGGCTGCTCGCCGACTCCCTCGCGGGCACCTGCGGTGTCGAGACGCCGGCGGCGCTGTGCCGGGCGTGCGTGGACCTCATGGACGTCACGGGCGCGTCGGTGTCGCTGAGCGGCGACAACGGAGCCCAGACGCTGTGGTGGTCCAGCGACCCGGTGGCCGGACAGCTCGCCGAAGCCCAGTACACGCTCGGCGACGGCCCCTGCCAGAGCGCGCTGGCCCTGACGGCGCCGGTACTCGCCGAGGACCTGGCGGTCGGCACGGACGCCCGGCGCTGGCCGGTCTTCGCCCAGCAGGCCGTCGACCTCGGGGTGCGGGCGGTGTTCTCGATCCCGCTGGGCTCGGCCGGCCTGGCGATCGGGACGCTCGACCTCTACCGCGACCGCCCCGGACCGCTGTCCGAACGGGACCGGTCGTTCGCCTTCCCCGCAGCCGACGCGATCACCACCGCCCTGCTGGCCCTCCAGGCGCAGGAACCACCGGGCGACGGGGCGGCGTGGCTGGATGCGGCCGAAAGCGACCACGAAGAGGTCTACCAGGCCACCGGCATGCTCATGGTGCTCCTCGGTCTGGACGCACCGCAGGCTCTGGCCCGCCTCCGGGCGCACGCGTTCGCCGAGGGCCAGAGCGTCAGCGCAGCGGCCCGTGACGTGCTCGCCGGAAGGGTGAGGTTCGATGACTAGCTCCATCCCGTACGGCCGGACGGGAGCCAAGAAGACGGGGACGAGGGACATGAACCGCGAGCAGTCGATCACCGAGGCGTTCGTCGGCCTCACCGACACCATCGCCGACGACGTGGACCCCCTCACGCTCCTGCGCCGCCTGGCCGACCACTGCGTCCGCCTGACGGACATGGACGCGGCCGGCGTCATGCTCGCCAACGCCCGCGGCCGTCTGCAGTCGGCGGTCGTCACGGAGGAGCGCGTCGAGATCACCGAGATGTTCCAGGCGCAGGTCGCCGAAGGGCCCTGCATCGACTCCTACACGACCGGCGAGCCGGTCCACGCCGACGACCTGGCGGCGGCAGCGGCCGGGGACCGCTGGCCCGTCTTCGCCCCGCTGGCCCGGGCCGCCGGCTTCTCGGCCGCCCACAGCTTCCCCCTGCGGCTGCGCGACCACAACATCGGCGCCCTCAATCTCCTCGCGCGGACCCCCACGCCCTTGCCGCCGGAAGACGCACGCCTCCTGGAGGCCCTCGCCACCACGGCCACCACGTCGGTGCTGACCTGGAGTCGTGAGCCCCTGCGGCCGTACGACGTCGTCACCCGCACCCAGGCGGCACTCTCCGCGAAGACCGTCCTGGACATCGCCGCCGGCATGCTCGCCGCCACCGCCCACATCTCCCCCGCCGAAGGCGCGCACCGCCTGCGGGCCTACGCGGTCCTCCATCACCGGCGGGCCGCCGACATCGCGGAGGACCTCGTGCGGCGCCGCGTCACCCCCCAGGCCGTCCTCGCGCCGGCCCCTTGACCAGCCTCCGTCACGGGCTGCCGGTGGGGCCGGCGGTGGCGGCGATGGCCTGGGCGAGGCTGGGGTGGGCGGGCAGCAGGCCGGCCGTACCGGTGAGGTCGAGCAGGTGCCGCAGCTGGCGCGGGGGCGCGACCAGAGCCAGGGGCAGGTGGCGCGCGCGGGTCTCCTTACGGAGCTGGACGAGGGCGTTGAGAAGGGTGGAGTCGGCGAAGACGAGCTGCGCGCAGTCGACGAGGACGGCCGTGGTGGCGCGCGCGACGGCCCTGGCGAAGGCGTCGTAGAGGTCCGGGCGGGACTCGATGTCGACCTCGCCGAAGATCCGGCAGACCGCCACCCCCGGAGCCGCCGCCGGTGTGTCCAGGGTGACGTGGGCGGAAAGGATCTCGATCACGCGCGGTGCCTCCCCTCAAGGGAGCCGGTGTCGCATCCGCCGCCCGGAGACCGCGGCCACGCGGTGGGCGAGCCCGCCCGGTCGGGCGGGGAGATCTCCAGGATGCGGCGGCGGACGGGGCCGGCGCTGCCCCCTGAACGAAGTACGGCCGCCGGGAAGCGAAAGGGAGAGCCGTCGGACGGCTCCGGGCCGCCGGTCGCATGAACGGTGCCGCGCGGGTGAGAAGCACGGGGCGGGGGCGGAGAAGCGGAGGCGGGCGAGCGAGATGGTCGGGACGGGCCGTGAGCAGCAGCTGGCCGAGGCCTTCGTCAGCCTGGGCGACACGCTCGCTCCCGGCTTCGACCCGCTCACCCTGTTCGACCGGCTCGTCACCCACTGCGTGCGTCTGCTGCACGTGGATGCCGGGGGCGTGCTGATGGGCGATGCGCGCGGCGGCCTGCGGATCATGGCGGCCTCGGGAGAGGAAGCCGTCCTGCTGGAGCTGCTCCAGCTGCAGAGCGACAGCGGGCCGTGTGTCGAATGCTGCCGCTCCGGCCGGCCGCTGCGGGTGCCCGACCTGGCAGCCGAACGCCGTCGCTGGCCCGACCTCGTACGGACCGCTCTGCTGATCGGCTACCGCTCTTCCCACACCGTGCCCCTGCGGCTGCGCGACGAGGTCATCGGCGCCGTGACCCTCTTCCGCCGCCCGGCGGGCGCCCTGCCGGAGGTGGAGGCGGAGCTGGCCCAGGCCCTGGCCGACGCAGCCGCCCTCTCACTGCTCCACTGGAGCGCCGACCCCGTGCCCGACGGCGACTTCGTCACCGGCACGCAGCACGCGATCTCGTTGCGGAACACCCTGGAGATCGCGAAGGGCATGATCGCCCAGTGGACCGGCCTCACGGTCGAGGAAGCCGCACAGCTGCTGCGTGCCTACGCCGACCGCCACCGGGTCTCCCTCGCCCGCACCGCCCACGACCTGGTCGCCGGCCGTCTCGCGCCCTCGCGGGTCACGGGCGAACGCGGGCCTGCGTGAGGCAGCCGGAGGGTGGCCTCAGCCGGCCGTCAGGGTGTCCTCCAGGAGGCCGAGCAGGCGGTCCCAGTGGAGCTTCAGCCCGGAGGGGCTGAAAGCGTCGGTGTCGGACAGGGTGAAGCCGTGGACGGTCCCGGGGTAGATCTCGGAGGTGTGATCGACGCCCGCGTCGTCCAGGGACCGGTTGAGTTCGCCGAGGGCCCCGGGCGTCAGGTCGCCCGCCGCGTGGCCCAGGTGGACCTGGGCGGTGAGCGCGGAGAAGAGGCCGGGGCCGTCGGCGCCCACGGGGGCGTGGAACGCGGCGACGGCGGCCACCCGGCCGGGGTGGGCCGCGGCGGTGCGCATCGCCAGGAGGCCGCCGACGCAGTAGCCGATCACCGCGAGGGGGCCGCCCGCGACCTCGGGCCGCGCGGAGAGGAACCGGAGGTAGGAGTCGGCGTCGTCGCGGGCCCGTTCGGCGGTGTGCGCCTCGATCAAGGGCATCACCTGCGCGAAGACCGCGGGCCGCTCCGCCTCCCCGATGTGCTCGGGGAGGCGGATCACGGGCGCGGGGCCGTGCCGGTAGAAGGGGTTGGGGACGAGTACGCAGTACCCGTGGCCGGCCAGTTCGCGGGCCATCCGCCGCACTACGGGACGGATGCCGAAGCCGTCGGGGTACATGAGCACCCCGGGGTGTCGTGCGCCGTCGTCGGGGAAGGCGGCGAAAGCGTCGGCCCGGCCGTCCGCCGTGGGAAGGTGCAGGGTCTTGTGCAGCGTGTCGAGGGGCATGGATCCTCCGGTCGTGGTTGACGTGTGGGGCCTTGGGTCAACACGACGGGGGCGGAGCCCGGGCGGCGGGGCGGGTTCCTCGATCGGGCGGCGGGCCCGCGGGGGCCCGTACGGCGCTCAGAGGAGCACCGGGTCACCGATCCGTGTGTGGCGCGATGCCGTCCCGGTGGTCATGTACGCAACATAGCCCACCGGGGAGAGCGGGTGCCAGCACTACGGTGCCAAGGGGCCTGACGGGCCTTTCGTGCCCGGCCGGCGCCTCCGCGCGGCGTGCGTTCTCGCGGCTCCGCGCCGCCGGCTGAGGGGGCTCAGGCGTGGAGGGGCGTCCCCCACGCGCCGGGGCGTGAGTCGTCGGCCGGCACCGGGATCGTCAGTTCCCTCCGCCGGCCGGTGGGAGCGCCAGGACCGCCCAGACGGCCTTGCCCCCGCCGGGCAGCACCCGCGCCCCATGGTGGACGGAGACCGCCGCCACCAGGGCCAGGCCCCGCCCGTGCGGGGCGCCGGGCGACGGGTGCCGGGCCACGGGCAGACGCGCGTCCGCGTCGCGGACCTCCACCCGCACCCGTTCGGGGCGCAGGCCGATCACCAGCAGCGGATCGCAGGCGGTGTGGTCCAGGACATTGGTGACCAGTTCCGAGACCACCAGCAGGACGTCCTCGACCGCTTCGGAGCCGGCGGCGCGGGCCCGCAGGGCGTGCCGGGTCAGGTCACGGGCGGCCGCCGCCCGGCCCCGGCCGCGTCCCAGCCGTACCGCGAACCCCCTCACCGGCGGCCCCGCACCGGCTGCGCCGCGCGGCCGGGCCGGGGCGGGGGCCGGAGCGGGGGCGTACAAGAGTGACACGGGCGGAGCGGGCACCACGCCGCGCCAAGGAGGCAGCGTCGGAACCGGAACCGGTACCCGCAGGGCGCGGGCCATCAGCAACACCCCCGGTAGCAGTGGACAGGGCGACGCCTCGCGTCTGCCCCGCCCGGCCGTCGGCACGCAGGACTTCGGACACATTCGGCCCGGGCCGGCCGGCGCGCTCCCGGCCCTGGCGCGGACGCCACCTGCGAGGCTGAGCGGACGGGGGCACCGCGCGCTCTAGAGTGCGGCCGTGAACGATCACGAGAGCCGGTTCCTGGCCGCGGTCCGCGCCGTACTGGACGAGGCGGGATTCCCCGAGAGCGTCGCCGGGGCGGAAGGCGTCCACACCATCGCGCACGCCCGGGGTGTGATGGTCGGCTGGATGCCCCAGGACATCCCGCGCCTGCGCGGACGCCGACGCGGGCCCCGGCGCACCCGCAACCACGGCCGGCCCGACCTGCCCGGGCTCCGTCACGCCTTCGGTCTGGCCCTGGCCGCGGCCTTCCGCAATGCCGGGTACGGCGTCGAGACGCGCGGCGACGAGTGGCTCCTGGTCATCGACCCGGCCCGCCGGCCCGAACTCTGAGGGGCGGCCCCGGGCCCTCGCGGAGGGCTTTCACCGCTTCTGTCAGAGGGTGAGCCGGGTGGTGTACTCGGGCAGGTCGACCGGGCCGGCGGTGACGCCGGTGATCTCCAGCAGCGCCGGCCGGTCCTCCGTCGTGACGGTGCACAGCAGGGCTCCGACGGGGAGGGCGGCGGTCAGGTCCTCCGCCCGGACCTCGGTGGGCAGCACATTGCTCCGGGCGCCCTCCAGGCACTACTGCGGCGTCTTCGCGGCGGCCTTGCCCATGGGGGTGTAGAACTCCCAGCCGTGGGCCGGCTGGGCGGACGCCCCGGCGTCGCCCTTGCCCTCGGCGCGGTCCGAGGTGCCGGCGGGGCGGGCCACCGTCCAGGTCAGGGCCACCGCGAGGACGACAGCCGCGCCGGTGACCAGGGCCGTGCGGGTACGCCGGGGGGGCGGGCGTCGCCGCCGGGGCGGACGGCGGCGGGGGCGGCGGCGCCGTGGGGGCCGCGGCGAAGGTCGGGGCCGTGCGGCGGGCGGGGCCGTGAGCCGGTGTCCGCCGGCTCGGGGTCCGGTGCGAGCGGGGCGCGTCCACGAGCGGCCAGTTCCCGCGCCAGCGGCTGCGGCAGCCAGCCGGTGAACTCGTTCAGGGGGCGGCCCGCCGCCCCCTCGCACAGCGCGGCCAGTTCCGCCGCGCCGATCCGGTCGGCCGGCCCGGCCGCCAGGCAGCGCTCCAGGAGCGGGCGGAGCGTCTCGTCGTAGGAGTCCAGGCGGGGCGGCCGTACGGCGGTGTCGGCGATCCGCGTCGCGACGGTGAGGGCGCCGCCGTCACCGTAGGGGTGGTGGCCCGTCGCGGCGACGGCGGCGATCAGGCCGAGCGAGAAGACGTCCACGGCGGGTCCGACCGGCTCGCCGAGCGCCTGCTCCGGCGACATGAACTGCGGGGTACCGACGAGGCCCCCGGACGCGGTGACGTGGGGGGCGTCGGCGGCGCGGGCGATGCCGAAGTCGATGACGTACGGGCCCTGTTCGCCGCTCAGCAGGATGTTGCCGGGCTTGAGGTCGCGGTGGACGATGCCGGCGGTGTGGATCGCGGTCGGGGCCCGGGCGGTGCAGCCGACGAGCTGCAGGACGGCTGCCGGCGGGAGCGGACCGTGTGCGGCGAGGGCCGCGTGCAGGGACAAGCCGGGGACGAACGTGGTGGCCAGCCAGGGCAGTTCGCCGGAGGTGTCGTGGTCGACGACCGGGACGACGTGGTAGCCCTGGGCCCGTCGGGCCGCCCGGACCTCCCGCTCGGCGGAACCCCGGATCGTCGCCGTACTCGCGCCGGATCACCTTCAGCGCGACGGGCTCTCCACCGCGGCTGCGGGAGAGGTAGACCGTCCCCGTCCCGCCCTGACCGATGCGGGCCCGCCCGCCCCCGTCAGGGGGTGAACAGGACCTTGACGGCGCCGTCCCGCTTCTTCTGGAACATGTCGTAGGCCATCGGGGCCTCGGAGAGGGGAAGGCGGTGGGTGGCGAAGTCCTCGACGCCCAGGGGGTCGCCGTCGCAGACCAGGGGCAGGAGGTCGTCGGTCCAGCGCCGGACGTTGGCCTGGCCCATGCGCAGCTGGATCTGCTTGTCGAACAGGGTGAGCAGGGGAAGCGGGTCGGCCATGCCGCCGTAGACCCCGGACAGGGAGATGGTCCCGCCGCGGCGGACCAGTTCGATGGCCAGGTACAGGGCGGAGAGGCGGTCCACTCCGGCGCGCTTCATCAGCCGGGCGGCCAGGGCGTCGGGCAGGAGGCCGGTCAGCGTCTGCGCTCCGGCGGCGACGGGCGCGCCGTGCGCCTCCAGGCCCACCGCGTCGATCACGGCGTCCGGGCCCCTGCCGCCGGTCAGGTCCCGGACGGCGGCCACGACGTCGTCGTCCCGCTCGACGTCGAAGACGTGGACGCCGTGGCGGCGGGCCCGGTCCAGGCGCTCGGGTACGAGGTCGATGCCGATCACCGTCTCCACCCCGAGGTGGGCGGCCACCCGGGTGCACATGTCGCCTATGGGGCCCAGGCCCAGGACGGCGAGGCTGCCGCCCGCCGGGACGTCGGCGTACCGGACGGCCTGCCAGGCGGTCGGCAGCACGTCGGACAGGTAGACGAACCGGTCGTCCGGCGGCCCTTCGGGGACCTTGACGGGCAGGGTGTTGCCGAAGGGCACCCGCAGGTACTCGGCCTGGCCGCCGGGGACCTGGCCGTAGAGCTTGGTGTAGCCGAAGAGGGAGGCGCCCTTGCCGTGTTCGTGGACCTGGGTGGTCTCGCACTGCGAGTGCAGGCCGCGGGCGCACATGAAGCAGGTGCCGCAGGAGACGTTGAAGGGGACCACGACGCGGTCGCCGGGGCGCAGGGCGGTGACGTCCGGTCCGGCCTCCTCGACGATGCCCATCGGTTCGTGGCCCAGGATGTCGCCCGCTTCGAGGAACGGGCCGAACACCTGGTAGAGGTGCAGGTCGGAGCCGCACAGGCCGGTGGTGGTCACCTTGACGATCACATCGGCCGGGTCCTGGATCACCGGGTCGGGGACGGTGTCCACGCGGACGTCGGCCTTCCCGTGCCATGTCAGGGCCTTCATGACGATCCCTCCCCGCGTCCCGCGGCCGGCTCCCGGTCGTCGCCGGTCCCGGGTTCGGCCATCCTGCGGTGCCCTTCGGCCTTGAGCGCGTCGGGCAGCACCTTGTTGAGGAGTTCCTGGGCCTTGGTCTTCACGGAGCCCGCGACGACCTTGTCGTCCCCGGACTCCATGGCGTCCAGGCCCTGGCGGGCGACGTCGGCGGGGTCGTCCTTGTCCTGCCGGCCGACCTTGGTGTCGCCCATGTCCGCGCGCCGGAAGAAGTCGGTCTCCGTGGGGCCGGGCATGAGCGCCGTGACGGTGACGCCCGAGTCCTTGAGTTCGTTCTGCAGGGCCTGGGAGAACGACTGGAGGAAGGACTTCGAGGCGTTGTAGACGGCCTGGAAGGAGCCCGGCATCGTCGAGGCGATCGAGGAGGTGATCAGTACGCTCCCCTCGTCGCGCTCGACCATGTGGCCCAGCGCCCGCTTGGCGAGGTGCACGGTCGAGCGCACGTTGAGGTCGACGATCTCCAGCTCGTCGGCGAGGTCGGTGTCGACGAACGCCCCGCCCTGGCCGACGCCGGCGTTGAGGGCGACGACCGCGACCGGGCGGCCGCGTGCGGTGACCGCCTGCCACAACCGCTCGGCCTCCTCGTACCGGCGCAGGTCCGCCTGTACGACGTCCACCTGGGTGCCCGCCTGCCGGATCCGCTGCGCCGCCGTCCGGAGCCGGGCGTCGTCCTCGGCGTTGATGACGAGGTCGTAGCCCCGGTCGGCCAGCTGGAGCGCCAGTTCGTACCCGATTCCGCTCGAAGCGCCGGTTACTACCGCAAAGGGGTTCATTGGGTTCATGCCCTGCCGTGTGCCCGGTTCGGCGGCGGATACGCGGGGGTGACGGGGTTCGGCCGACCGGGGTGGTGAACGGTCGCCGGACGGGTGAGATCCCCGGACGCGGCGGGAGAGGGGCCCCGGGCGGGGGAACGGTCGGCAGCGGAGATCTTGCGGCGGCGGCCGGCGCCGCCGCCCGGCGGGAGGAAACGCTGTTGGACGCCATCGTGCTGCTGCGGGAAGACCACAAGACCGTCGAGAAGCTCTTCAAGGAGTTCGAGAAGACCGACGACGAGGACACCTCGGAACGGCGCAGGATCGCGGACGAGGTGATCGAGGAGCTCACCGTCCACGCCTGGATCGAGGAGCAGTACTTCTATCCGGCCGCGCGGGAGGCCGCGCCCGACACCAAGGACCACGTCCTGGAGAGCATCGAGGAGCACCACGCGGTGGTGTGGATGCTCTCCGAGCTCAAGGCCATGGACCCCGCCGACGAGCGGTTCAAGGCCAAGATGACCGTGCTGATGGAACAGGTGCGCCACCACGTCGAGGAGGAGGAGAAGGACTGGTTCCCGGACGTCCGCAAGGCCATGGGCCGCAACCGTCTCCTCGACCTCGGGTCCCAGCTGGCGGAGGCCAAGGGGCAGGCGCCGCGGGACCCGCTGAAGGTCCCCAGCGCGGCGTCCGCGTGACCGTCGCACCGGGGCGCGCCGTGGAGCGGGCACCCCGGTTGCGCCGGACGCCGGCCGTGGCCCTGGGGCTCGTGGGCGTCCTGGCCGTGGGCGGATGCGGGGCGCCGGGGCCCCGCGCGGACGACGCCGTGTCGGCGGCCCGCGCGTTCGAGGACGCGCTGGGCGCCGCCCGGTACGGGCAGGCCTGCGCGTGGCTGGCGCCGCAGACCCGCCGGGAGGTGGCGGACGGGCAGGAGTGCGCCCGTGCCCTGGCGAAGGAGGGGCTGCCGGCCGTGACGGGCGGGGGGACGGAGGCGGCGGCGGAGGTGTACGGGCGGCAGGCGATGGTACGGCTGGGCGGGGACACGCTGTTCCTGTCCCAGTTCGGCGAGGGCTGGAAGGTCGTCGCCGCCGGCTGCACCCCGCAGCCCGACCGGCCGTACGACTGCACGGTCACGGGAGGCTGAACGTGCGCGGGCTGTTCATCGGGACGCTGGCCGTCATCCTCGTCGGCCTGGGCTACTTCATCACGATCGGACTGCTGCAACGATGACCGGACGACGGGCCCCGGCGGGCGGCTTCTGGCGCGACAACGGCCTCACGCTGGCCTTCGGCGGGGCGTTCCTGGTCGTGCTGGCCTGCCAGGCCGTCGCCGGGCGGGCGGAGTTCAACGAGCAGCTCGCCACGGCGGGGCTGCAACAGGTCTCCTTCGTCCAGTACCTGACGTCCTCGGACTTCGCGGTGGACGTCACCGAGAACTGGCAGTCGGAGTTCCTGCAGTTCTTCCTCTACGTCTTCGGCACCGTGTGGCTGCTCCAGCGCGGTTCCCCCGAGTCGAAGGAGCTCCACAAGGTCGGCCCGGAGAGCGAGGAGGAGCAGCGCATGGGCGAGCACGCGCGCGCGGACTCGCCCCGCTGGGCGGCCGCGGGCGGCTGGCGGCAGGCGGCGTACTCCCGTTCGCTGGGCATCGTGATGGCGCTGCTCTTCCTGCTGTCCTGGCTGGCGCAGTCCATCGCCGGCACCGCCGCCTACAACGCCGAACAGCTGCGGGAGCGGTCGCAGCCGGTGAGCTGGGCCGCGTACCTGGCGTCCGCGGACTTCTGGAGCCGGACCCTGCAGAACTGGCAGTCCGAACTCCTCGCGGTGGCCGCGATGGCCATCCTCTCCGTCTACCTCCGCCAGCGCGGCTCCCCGGAATCCAAGCCGGTCGGCGCCTCCCACGGCGCCACCGGGGTGGAGGGCTAGGACAGTCGGGCGTCAGCCCTTGCGGAGGTGCTTGGGGCCCTTGCCGGCGTCCACGCCGGTGAAGGCGTCGTCGTCCTTGCCGCCGCTGGGGCGCTGTGAGCGGCCGCGGGGTCCCAGGTCGTGGTGGCCCTTGTGGGTGCCGCTCTTGGCCAGGTCCTCGCCGCTGCGGGAGGTGCTCTCCACCGGGGTGCCGCTGTCGGTGTCCGCCGACGACGCGGACGGGGCGCGGCGGGCGGCCGTGCCCTTCTCCGGCGGGTCGAAGGACCGCCGGGCGCTGGGGTTGTCCTGGGTGTGCGTGGAATCGACGTCGGGCGACCAGCCGTGCTGCTCGGTGCCCTCGTGCCGGCCGGGTCCCTGGCCGTGCGGGACGTGCGACTTGGGTGTGCTGGACATCAGGAGTACCTCCTCGGGCGTCGCCCCGGTCCCCCCGCCCCTGCCCGGGCGGGGGCCGCCCAACCCCGCGACCGTCCCGCCCGGGGCGGTCCCGTCCGACGGCCCCGCCCGGTGCGGGGCATGGAGTGGGCGGACAGCGGTCAGAGGCAGGGCATGAGGATGCGCCACGCCGTCGTCGTCGTCACCGGTGCTTCGAGCGGGATCGGGCGCGCCACCGCCGTGGCCTGCGCCCGGCGGGGTGCGTGCGTCGTGCTGGCGGCCCGCAGCGCCGGGCCGCTGGAGGAGGCGGCGCGGGAGTGCCGGCGGCGGGGCGGCCGGGCGCTGGCCGTGCCGACGACGTGTGCGACGAGCGGGCGGTGGAAGGGCTGGCCGCGGCCGCGGTGGAGCGGTTCGGGCGGATCGACGTCTGGGTGAACGCGGCGGGGGTGGGGATCCTCGGGCGGTGGGACCAGGTGCCCGTGCCGGACCTGGCGCGCCTGTTCGAGGTGAACGTGCTCGGCGTGGTCCGCGGGGCCCGTGCCGCCCTGGCGGTCATGCGGCGCCAGGGGCACGGGGTGCTGGTCGACGTCTCCTCCCTGCTCGGGGGGCGGGTCACGGCCCCGTACATGGGCGGCTACGTGATGTCGAAGGCGGCGCTGGTCGCGTTCGACGACGTGCTGCGCCAGGAGCTGGCGCGGCTGGGCGAGCGGCGGATCCACGTGTGCACCGTCCTGCCGACCGGGGTGGACACGCCGTTCTTCCGGCACGCGGCCAACCGCAGCGGGCGCGAACTGCGTTCCCTGCCGCCCGTGGGGACGCCGGAGCGCGTCGCCCGTGCCGTCGTGCGGGCCGCCCGGCGGCCGCGGCGCCGGGTGCTGGTCGGGCCGTACGCCCGACTGCTGACCGGAGCGCGGCTCGTGGCGCCGGGGCCGGTGCGCCGCGCGGTGGCGTGGCGCACGGACCGGGCCTACTTCGCCGCCGGGCCGGGCGGGCCGGGCGGCGCCGGCGTCCTGCGGGCTCCGTCCGGCCGGTCCGCCGCGGTGCACGGCGGGCGCCACGGCCGACTGCGGACCGTGGTGCGCCGGGCGGCCGGGACGGCCGCCGTCGCGGCCCTGCCGGCGGCTCTGCGGGCGCTGGCCGCCCGGCGCGGGGGCGGGGGCGGCCGGCTCCGCGTGGGGTGCGCCCGGCGGGGGTAGGCGCCGCTCCGGGAGACCCCGAGCCGCGTGGGAGGCGTCATGGCGTTGCAGCACCGACTGGTCCGGGCCCGTCCGGCACGGGTGTGGGAGGTCCTGGAGGACGGGAACCGGTACGCGAACTGGGTGGTGGGGGCGCACGACTCCGCCGAGGCGGACGGCCGGTGGCCGCAGGAGGGCTCGACCCTGCGCTACCAGGTCAAACTCGGACCGCTGCGCTACGAGGGCGAGACCGTCGTGCGGGTGAACGCGGCACCGGACCGGCTGGAGCTGGAGGCCGTCGCGGGCAACTCCAGCGCGCGGATCGCCTTCGAGGTCCGCCCCTGGGGGGCCGACACGCTGGTGGTCATGGACGAGCATCCCCTGCGGGGCCGGGGCTGGTCCTTCCACCACGCGGCGGTCGACGCCGTCGCCCAGGTGCGCCACCGCCTGCTGCTGGCCCGCCTGGCCCGCGAGTGCGAGGACGGCGACGGCCGTGACCGGTCCTGACGCGGTGGTCATCGGCGCCGGCCCCAACGGGCTGGTCGCCGCGAACGTCCTGGCCGACGCCGGCTGGCAGGTGGTCGTCCTGGAGGCCGGGCCGTCGCCGGGCGGAGCGGTGCGCAGCGACCGCGGCCTGGACGCGGCGTACGTCCACGACCTCTTCAGCGCCTTCTACCCGCTCGCGGCCGCCTCGCCGGTCATCCGGCGGCTGCGCCTGGAGGAGTACGGGCTGCGCTGGAGCCGCGCCCCGGCCGTGGTCGCCCACCCGCTGACGGACGGCCGCTGCGCCGTCCTGGCCGCCGACCCGGAGGCGACGGCGGCCTCGCTGGAACGGTTCGCCCCCGGGGACGGGGAGGCGTGGCTGGGGCTGTGCCGGCTGTGGGAGCGGATCGACGACCTGCTGATGGACTGTCTGTTCACGCCGTTCCCGCCGCTGCGCGCGGGCGGGCGGCTGGCGCTGCGGCTGGGCCGCGCCGAGGGGCTGCGGATGGCCCGCAGGATGCTGCTGCCGGCCCGCCGGTTCGGGGAGGAGGAGTTCGCCGGTGCGGGCGGCCGGCTCCTGATCGCGGGCAATGCCCTCCACGCCGACCTGGCGCCCGAGTCCGCGCTCGGGGGCGGCTTCGGGTGGCTGATGTGCATGCTCGGCCAGGCCCACGGCTTCCCCGTGCCGCAGGGCGGCGCCCAGGCGCTGACCGACGCCCTCGTGCGGCGGCTGCGGGCGCACGGCGGCGTGCTGCACTGCGGGCGGGCGGCGGCCGAGGTGGTGGTGCGCGGCGGGCGGGCGGCGGCGGTCCGTACGGTGGACGGCACGCTGGTGGAAGCCCGCCGGGCGGTCCTCGCCGCGGTGCCGGCGCCCGTGCTCTACGAGCGGCTGCTGCGGCCCGAGCACCTGCCCGACCGGCTGCGGGGCGATCTGCGGCGGTTCCAGTGGGACTTCTCCACCGTCAAGGTCGACTGGGCGCTGTCCCGGCCCGTCCCCTGGTCCGCCGAGGGGCCGGGGACGGCGGGCACGGTGCACCTGGCCGACGGTGTGGACGAGCTGACGCTCTTCGCCGCCCAGATCGCCATGCGGCAGGTGCCGTCGTCCCCGTTCGCGGTCCTCGGGCAGATGACCACCGCCGATCCCGCCCGCTCCCCGGCGGGCACCGAGTCGGCGTGGGCGTACACGCACGTGCCCCAGGAGATCGTGGGCGACGCGGGCGGCGACGGCATCACCGGCCGCTGGGACGAGCGGGAGAGGGAGGCCATCGCCGACCGGATCGAGGCGCAGGTCGAGCGGTACGCGCCGGGGTTCGCCGGGACGGTCCGCGCCCGCCGCGTGCTGGCCCCGCCCGACCTCGAACGACTCGACCCCGCGCTGGTGGGCGGGGCCGTCAACCAGGGCACCACCGCCCTCCACCAGCAGCTCTTCTTCCGCCCGGTCCCGGGCACCGGCCGGCCGGCCACGCACGTCCCCGGGCTCTACCTGGCCTCCGCCACCGCGCATCCCGGGGGCGGTGTGCACGGCGCCCCGGGTGCGAACGCGGCCCGGACCGCCCTGCGCACCCGGCGGTCCCCGGCGCGGCTGCTGCGCCGGACCGGCTGAGCGGCCGGCGGGCCGGGGTCGGGGCCGTGGCGGGTGCGGCGGCCGATCACAGCGGTACGGGGCCGTCGATCAGCCGGGCGCCCATGTTGCGCTCCATCATGCGCAGCGCCGCGTCGGCGAGGTCGGCGTGGATGTGGGCGACCGCTTGCGTGGGGACGACGACGTCGAGGTGGCGGATGTGGGCGTCCAGGGCGGAGTACAGCACGCACTGCTCGGTGACCTGGCCGACGAGCACCAGACGGGTGACGTCCATGGTGCCCAGCAGGTAGGCGAGCGGCGTCTCGTAGAAGACGGAGTGGCGGGCCTTGACCACGAAGAGGGAGTCCTCGTCCGGCAGGACCGGCTCCACCAGCTCGGGGTGCTCGCCCGCCAGGGCGAAGTCGACGATCTGGCCGTGGTGGGAACGCCACTGGCCGAAGTTGTCGTTGGCGTAGACGACCGGCACGCCGGCGGCCCTCGCCGCGGACATCACGTCCACCACCCCGGGCAGCGCGGCGCGGACGGACCGGACCAGGAGGTCCGCGTCCTGGTGCCGGTAGGGATTCAGCATGTCGATGACCACCACGGCCGTGTTGTCCATACCGTCGAATCTCGCCCCCCTCCCCGCGTTCCGGCGGGTGGCCGGGCCGCGGGGTTCACCCTGTCACTCCGGATTGTTGCGGGTTCGCGGCCCCGCGCGGACGAGCACCGGCACGCCGGGCTGGGTTCTGTCCGGCTAGGCCTCGGCGGTCCAGGCGGTCGTCAGGCCGTCGAGCCAGGCGGGGGGCAGTTCCGCGGCGTCCCACTGTTCCCGCAGCGTCCGGGGGGAGGCGAGGAGCCGTTCCAGTACGGCGATGCTCGTCACGGAGTGGAGGAGCGAGTAGCGGCCGTGCATGGTGGTGGCGCTGTCCGGCCCGAACGCCGCGAACAGCCGCTCCAGCCGGCTGCGGTGCAGCGCGGTGAACTCGGTCAGCCGTCCGGCGTAGCCGGCCCGCTGCCGGGGGCTCATCGTGCCGAGGACGGCGACGAGCACCTCCTCGGTCACCTCCGGGTCCAGTTCCGAAGCCGCGGTGAACGACAGGTAGAGGGGAGTGAGGGCGACCTTGGCCCGCTCCACCTCCATGCGCCGCGCCCGGGGGTGGGCGCCCGCGCCGCCGTGGTCCCCCTCGGGCCCGGTGACCCCCGCCAGGGTCCGCTCGGCGACGGCGCCGAGGTCGTCCAGGAAGGCCTCGGCGCCGTCCAGCCAGCCGGAGCGGTACTCCTCTCCCTTGTCCCCCGGGACGGTACGGCCGGCGCCGTCGAGTTCCGTGTGCGCGAGGGCGAGGATGCCGGCCTCGACGAGCCCGATCAGCTGGCGCGCGTCACCGGCGGGGACCCCGGCCCGCGCGAGGAGCTGCAGCAGCGTCGTCCTCGCGTTGTCGACGCTGACCTCGTCCGGCCACTGCCGTGCCTCGTGGGCCGCGCTCATCGTCTCCTCCTCATCGCCGGTAGTGCAGTGTGTACAAAGAGATCGCTCCCTGCAACGTCCGAGGTCCATGGGGCGGGCCGGGTTCCCGCAGCGGAGCGGCCCTGGGCGGGGAGTGGTCAGGCGAGGCTCCACGACCAGGTGCCGTCGGCGGTGACGAGGCAGGCGAGGACGACCAGGTCGGCCACGCCCAGGGCGATGCCCAGGCGGGCGCGGCCGGGCCTGCTCGTGCGCCGGCCCAGGGCGAGGGCGCCGAGGACGATGGCGACGGGGCCGAGCAGCAGGTTCGTCACGAGCAGGCCCACGAGGCCGAGGACGAACGCGGTGACGGCCATCGCGTCGGCGTCGCGGATACGGGCAAGGGCAAGGGCACGGTCACGGGCGCGGCCGCGGCCGTGGTCGCGAGCACCGGCACGGTCACGGGGATGCGCATCGGTCCGGGTGTTCATCGCGCACCTCCGTGCGTCCGGCGGCGGCCCGAGAACCGCTCGCGCGCGGCGAACACCGCGAGCCACAGGGCGATCACGAGGCCGCCGCCCACGCTGACGGGGACGGGGACGTGGGCCACGGCGCCGAGCACGACGCCGAGGACGAGCAGGGCACCAACGAGGAAGAGCATGGGGACGTCCTTCCCTTCGGATGACAGTTGTGCACTGACTACCCGGTCCAATCAGCCTCATGCTGGCGGTGCGCGAGTGTGACGCGCTTGACTGCGCGTCATGAGCCTGCACACCACCGGAGCCCGCGAGATCCAGCGCCGCCGCACCCGAAGGGCCCTGCTCGACGCGGCCCTGTCGGAGCTGGAGGAGCGCAGCCTCGGCAGTCTGGGCCTCAGGGAGGTCACCCGGGCCGCCGGCGTCTCCCCCACCGCCTTCTACCGGCACTTCCGGGGCATGGACGAGCTGGGGATCGCGCTCGTCGAAGAGGCCCTGGCCACCCTGCACGTGACGGTACGGGGCATGCTGGCCGCGACCGGTGACGCCGAGCGGCGCGGTGACGCCGCGGTGCGGCTCGTCGCCGCACTGGTGCGCAGCAGGCCGGCGCACGTCCGCTTCCTGGTGCGCGAGCGCCACGGAGGGGTGCCGGCGGTGCGCGCGGCCATCGCCGCCCAACTGGACGCCTTCGCCGACGAGATAGGCGCCGCCCTGCGGGCGGATCCCACCGGTCCGGGCTGGGCCGCCGAGGACGTGCGGATGCTGGCCCGGCTGCTGGTGGACCACATGTTCATGACGGCGTCGGCGTTCCTCGCCGCGTCGCTGCGGGGCGAGGACTGGGAGGCCGCCACCGGGACCGCCCGGGCCCAGCTCCGGCTGATCCATCTGGGGCGCCTGCACTGGAGGGGGTGATCCCCGTACGGCCCGACCGGGTGAACGGCCGCCGGCCTGCGGCGTCACCGCGTTTGGAATCCGCTGGGAGGCGTAGAAGAACCACACGGATCGAACAAGGACAAGGGGCGTTTCATGAGCATCATCGGCTGGATCGTCTTGGGTCTGCTCGCCGGGATCATCGCCAAGGCCATCATGCCCGGGCGGGACCCGGGCGGCTGCGTCGTGACGATCCTGATCGGCATCGCCGGCGCCCTCCTCGGAGGATGGCTCGGCAAGGTGATCTTCCACGTCAAGTCCATCGACGGGTTCTTCCAGCTCTCCACCTGGATCGCGGCGATCGTGGGCGCCCTCATCCTCCTGGGGGTCTACCGCCTCGTGGTAGGCCGGAGGCATGGATGAAGGCCCTTCCGGGGCGGGGCCGGCGCGCGAGGAGGAGACGGCGACGGCTGCTGCGGCGCCTGGCGCCCCGCGCCGTCGCCCGCCGTGCCATGACCCGGGTGACGGCGTGGGGCGCGCGGTGGGCGGTGCGCTGCGCGTGGCTCACGGTACGGGTCGTGCTGCGCGCCGCCCTCTCACGCCGTCAGGCCTTCTTCAGCTCCTCGGCGAGCATGACGATGATGCCGCTGGGGCCGCGCACGTACGTGAGCTTGTAGACGTCCCCGTAGGTCGCCACGCCGCGCAGCGGGTGGCATCCGTGCCGTGCGGCCGTCTCCAGGGCCGCGTCGATGTCGTCGACCGAGAAGGCGACGCGGTGCATGCCGATGTCGTTCGGACGGGCCGGCCCCACCTCGATCGCTTCGGGGTGGATGTACTCGAAGAGCTCGAGGCGGCCTTGACCGTCCGGAGTCTGGAGCATCGCGATGCGGGCGTGGTTGCCGTCGAGGCCGACGGCGGTGTCGGTCCATTCGCCGCTGATCGTGTCGCGGCCGACGACCGTGAGGCCGAGGTCGGTGAAGAAGGAGATCGCCGCTTCGAGATCGCGGACGGCGATGCCGACGTTCTCAAGTCTGATGGCCATGCGCCGCATGCTACCGAGCGGGCCCGGTTCCCAGAGGACGGCCTTCCACGGGGTTTGGGAGCGCGGGGAGCGGACATACGCGCCGACGGCGGCCGCGCTCCGTTTTCCGTCCCCCCGGAACGGAGCGCGGCCCGCCGACGTTCGGCCCACCGGTCAGGGCGCCGGGATCCGGGCGGCGGCCAGGACGAAGGCGTGGCCCGCCGGGTCGGCGTAGCGGCGCTGCGTCGTCCTGCCCTCGGGGCCGGAGTCCTCCCCTTCCGCCGCCACGGGCCGCGCCCCCAGGGCCACCGCTTCGCGCTCCGCTTCGTCGAGTGCCTCCGGGGTCACCAGTATGCGCAGGTGGGGCTGTTCGGGCCCCTCGGGGAGCGGCCAGCTGGGCGGTACGCGGTCGGGGTCCCGGCGGATGCCGAGCACCGTGCCCGAGGGGCCGGTGACGAGGAGGAGGCCGGCGTCGCCCTCGGCCGGCCCGACACGGGCGTCCAGCAGGGAGGCGTAGAAGCGGGCCAGGGCTTCGGGCTCCGCGCAGTCCAGTACGAGCACGCTTGTCTTGGGTACGGTCATGAACCCCGTGTGCCCTGTGCGGCCGTACGTATACGTGGCGTCATCGAGGGGGCCCGGACGGGCGCGGCTCCCCGGTGCCTCGGGGGCACCGGGGAGCCGCGCTCATCTCCGCGTCCGCGTCTCGGGTCCGTCAGCTCCGGCGGTCGCGGTGGGCCGTACGGCTCTGGGCCCCGGTGTTCGGGGTGAGGGCGTCGCCGGCCTCGCCGTCCTGGCTGCCGGGCATGACCGCGTCCTCCGCTTCCTTGCGGGCCTCACGGTCGCCGCTCTCCCCGACGGCCTTCGAGGGAGGCGTGCCCTCGTGGTGCTCGCGGTGGTGCTTCTCGTGCTCGTTCACGCTCGTGCTCCTCGTACCGGTTCAGGTTCAGAAGGGGCGGCCGCCGAACGGGGCGCCCTGCAGGTAGTACGCGCCCACTTCGTCGTGGTAGTCGGCGTTTCCGAGGTGCGTCTCGCGGTGGAACTCCGGGGCGTTCTTGATCTGCTCCTTGGTCCGGTCCACGTGGACGGTCTCCTCGTCGACGTCGATCCGCGAGATGGTGCCGGCCGGCAGGAGGACCTCCTTCCCGAAGATCCACACGCCGGTGTCGACCACGATCCAGGCGGAGCCGGCCTCGTCCGAGTGCTTGTCGACCTTGCCGATGCTCCCGTCGACGGCCTCGACCTTGTACCCGCTGAGGTCGATGCCCTGCGTCCGGGCGTCCGTCTCGCGGTAGTCCCAGGCGTTCTCGTTCATGAAGGGTGGTCCTTTCCGTGGTGCGGATACCGCCTTGTCTCCCTGTCCCGGCTGCCCCGTCCCGCGGATCTCACACAGGCGCGTCGTGGGCCGGCCGCGAGCGTCGGGGCGGACGCGCCCTATGCCGCGCTGTTCCCGGTGTCCCGCAGGCGCCGGGTGGCGGACTCGGCCGCCCGGGCGGCCTTCCCGGCCGCCGTCTCGGCCCGCTGGTGGCGCGAGCGCGCGTCGGCGGTCGCCCGCTCGGCGGCGTCGAGGCGCCGCTGTGCCGCGTGGAGCTCTTCCCGCGCGGCTGCGGCTTCGCTGCGGGCTCCTTCCAGCGCGGTGGCTGCCTCGGTGAGTTCCGCCCGGGCCCGCTCGTGCGCGGCGGCGGCCTCGGCCGCCGCCTGCCGGGCCGCTTCGACGCGCCGCTCGTCTTCCCGAGCGCGCCGCTCGGCCGCCGCGTCCCGCTCCGGGCGGGACGGCGCCGGCCGCTCGCGCGGGGTCGCCGGGGGCGGCGGGGAGGCGCCCGGGGCGGGGGCCACGCCCTCGAAGCCGACCGGCGCCTTCGGGGCGGCCGTCAGCCGGCCCGCGAGCCACTGCCGGCCCGCGTCCTCGTCGGCCAGCAGACCGTGGAAGACCTGCTCGATCTCGTGCAGGACGCTCTCGCTGATCCGCTCCCCCGCCTCGCCGGCGAGCCGAGAGGTCTCCCGCGCGAGCGCGCCGATCACCCGGTGCTGCTCGTGCGAGAGCGCGCGCAGCCGCGCACCGTCCAGCTCCCGGTGTGCCGTCCGCAGCTCCCCGCCCAGGCGCAGGAGCGCCTGCGCCTCGGTGGGGCGGGCGCGGGCGAAGAGGCCCGCCGCCCACAGTGCGAGGGTGGGTTTGCGCAGGGCGGCGATCCGGCGGGCGGCCTCGGCGTCCTTCTCCTGCCGGGCTCGGGCGGTGTACGCGCCGCGTGCCGCGGTGAACTGCGCCGGGCGGAGCCCGTACAGCTCGCTGATCACCTGCTCCACGTTCACACCACCACCATGAGCCCCACGGCCGCGCCCCGCACGGTCCGGCTCGGGGAGGGGGCAGGGCGCGGCCGAGGGTTGGGTGCGGTCCGGTGGGGGCAGTCGCCGTTCGTGGGCTCGGGGTCCGGGGCGGTCGTCGGCCGAGGTGAGGAGGCCCCGTGCAGACCTTCCTGCCGTTCGCGTCGTTCCGTGCCTCGGCCGCCGTCCTCGACGGGCGGCGGCTCGGGAAGCAACGGGTGGAGGCCGTGCAGGTGCTGCGGGGCCTGACACTGCCCGGCTACGGGTGGCGCAATCATCCGGCGGTCCGCATGTGGGCGGGGTACGAGGAGGCCCTCGTCCGCTACGGGCTGGACGTCTGCCGGGTCTGGACCGCCGAGGGGCGGGGCGACACCTGCGCCGTCACCCTGGTCCGGGACTTCCGCACCTGGCTGCCGGGCGACGCGGAGCCCCGCACCCAGGAGCAGCTCGCCGCCGCCGGGGACCTTCCGCCATGGCTCGGCGACCCGGGGTTCCACCGGAGCCACCAGTCGGCGCTGGTGCGCAAGGACGCGGACTTCTACGGCAGGCACTTCCCCGGGGTTCCCGACGACCTCCCCTACGTCTGGCCCGCCTCCGACCGCGACCCCCGCGCGCGACCGCGCTGAGCGGCGAGCGGTACGGCAGGCGCGGGCGCCGGCGCGCAGCGGGCCCTCGGGCGGGTTCGCCTACAGTGGAGGGTCCACCCGGGGCTCCTCCCCCGGGGGCAGCGCCCGCGCCGGGCAGCCGCGACGACCGCGCAGGAGACGCACATGGGCGCCCACCCCCACCCGGACCGGCCGGCCGGCCCCCCGGACGCGCTCTTCGCCCTGGAGGACCTCGACACGGGCCGGGAGCTCCCTCCCCCCGCCGGTGCCGGACCGCTGTTCCGCGACTCCCCGGCAGCCCGCCGCATGCTCTCCGTACGGGTGATCCACGCCGAACCGGCGGCGGCGGCCTCCCCGCGCGGCCGCCAGGTCCTCGCCCGCTTCCCCGGCGCCGAGGTCGTCCCCGTCGCCTCGCACTGGGGGATCCCGGACCTCCACGGCAACGCGGGCAACGTCGACCGCTGGGTGCGCACCAAGTCCGAGGTCCTGGTGCTCGGGGAGAAGAAGACCCTCACCACCCGCCCCAACGGCCGCTCCGCGGACTGGATCGCCCCCGGTCCCGCCAACGGCTGCGCGATGGCGTGCGCCTACTGCTACGTCCCGCGCCGCAAGGGCTACGCCAACCCGGTCACCGTCTTCACCAACATCGAACGCATCATCGCCCACCTCTCGCGGCACGTCGCGCGCCTCGGCCCCAAGACGGAGGCGAACCAGTGCGACCCGACGGCGTGGGTGTACGACATCGGAGAGAACAGCGACTGCTCCGTCGACGCCCTGATCAGCGACAACGTCGCCGATCTGGTCCGCTCGTTCGCCCGGTGGCCGGCCGCCAAGGCCTCCTTCGCCACCAAGTTCGTCAACCCCGACCTCCTGCTGCTGGAGCCGCGCGGCCGGACCCGGGTGCGGTTCTCCGTCATGCCGCAGGAGGACTCCCGGCTGCTGGACCTCCGCACCAGCCCGGTCGAGGACCGGATCGCCGCCGCGGGGGACTTCCTGGACGCGGGATACGAGGTCCACTTCAACCTCTCGCCCGTGGTGCTGCGCCCCGGGTGGGAACGGGACTGGGGCCTGCTGCTCCGGCAGATGGACGACGTCCTGCCCGCTGCGGTGAAGGCCCAGGCGGCCGCGGAAGTGATCATGCTGACGCACAACGAGGGCCTGCACGACCTCAACCTGGGCTGGCACCCGCGCGCGGAGGAGGTCCTGTGGCAGCCCGGCCTCCAGGAGCCCAAGCGCTCCGAGAACGGGAGCTGGAACGTCCGCTACCGGGCCGGTGTGAAGGCGCGGGCCGTCGAGACCCTGCGCGCCCTCGTGGCCGCCCGCGCGCCCTGGCTCCGGATCCGGTACGCCTTCTGAGGGCGGGGGCCCGCGCGCGGGCGGGACCCGGTGCGGTCACCGGGCGGAGCGCCGGCGACCGCGCTCCATGTTCCGTTCCTGGCGCTCCCGCCGTTCCTCCGGCGACCTGCCGGCCACCGGTTCACTGGCCTCGGGGTGGACGGGGTCCGGGCCGGGATGCTCGCTGGTCTGCTCCTCACGGCCGATCCCCGGCTCCTGCCGCTTGTGCTCCTTGCCGCCCGTCGCTTCGTGCCGCGTGCCGTCCATGACCGGGACTCCTCTCCTCGACTCTCCTCGACGCTCCTCGACCGGTGGCGTCTACCCGGTATCGGGCCGCTCAGCGCGGCGGAAACCGGCCGATAGGAGTGGCTCCCGCTGGGTAGGCCGTGGGGGGAGGACGATCGGAGCGGTGAGCGCCGGATCTGCCGGCGCGTCCGCTGCGGCACGTCCATGGAGCGGCGCCGGCCCCGTCGGGGCCCGAGCGGTACGGAGGAGCGAACGGATGTCGAACGAGCGAGCGGGGCAGCAGGCGCGGGCGGAGGACCTCGTCGACGTGGCGAGGCTGGTGACCGCGTACTACGCCCTGCACCCGGACCCGGGCGATCCGGCCCAGCGCGTCGCCTTCGGCACCTCCGGGCACCGCGGCTCGTCCCTGGCCACCGCGTTCAACGAGGACCACATCGCCGCGACGAGCCAGGCCATCTGCGAGTACCGGGCCCGGCAGGGCGTCGACGGGCCGCTGTTCCTCGGAGCCGACACGCACGCGCTGTCCGAGCCCGCCCGGGTGACGGCCGTCGAGGTGTTCGCCGCCAACGGAGTGACCCTCCTCGTCGACACCGAGGACGGCTACACCCCGACTCCGGCGGTCTCCCACGCCGTCCTCACCCACAACCGCGGCCGCGCCGGCGCCCTGGCCGACGGGGTGGTCGTCACCCCCTCGCACAACCCGCCCGGCGACGGCGGGTTCAAGTACAACCCGCCCCACGGCGGCCCCGCCGGATCGGAGGCCACCGGCTGGATCCAGGACCGGGCCAACGAGATCATCGCCGGCGGCTCCAAGGAGGTCCGGAGGCTGCCGTACGCGCGGGCCCTCGCGGCCGCCACCACGGGGCGGTACGACTTCCTCGGCGCCTACGTCCGCGACCTGCCCTCCGTGCTCGACCTGGAGGCGGTGCGCGCGGCCGGGGTGCGCATCGGCGCCGACCCGCTCGGCGGCGCGTCGGTCGCCTACTGGGGGCGGATCGCCGAGGAGCACCGCCTCGACCTGACCGTCGTCAACCCGGAGACCGACCCCACCTGGCGGTTCATGACCCTGGACTGGGACGGGAAGATCCGGATGGACTGCTCCTCCCCCTACGCGATGGCCTCGCTGATCGAGGGCCGGGCCCGGTTCGACGTCACGACCGGCAACGACGCCGACGCCGACCGGCACGGCATCGTGACCCCGGACGGCGGCCTGATGAACCCCAACCACTACCTCGCCACGGCGATCGACTACCTCTACCGCCACCGCGCGGGCTGGCCGGCGTCCGCGGCCGTCGGCAAGACCCTGGTGTCCTCCGGGATGATCGACCGGGTCGCCGCCGACCTGGGCCGGGACCTGGTGGAGGTGCCCGTCGGCTTCAAGTGGTTCGTCGACGGCCTGGCCGGCGGCACCCTCGGGTTCGGCGGCGAGGAGTCGGCGGGGGCCTCGTTCCTCCGCCGTGACGGGTCGGTGTGGACCACCGACAAGGACGGCATCCTCCTCGCCCTGCTCGCCTCCGAGATCCTCGCGGTCACGGGGCAGAGCCCCTCCGAGCGGTACGCCGCGCTCACCGCCCGGTTCGGCGCGCCGGCCTACGCCCGCGTGGACGCGCCGGCCACCCGGGAGGAGAAGGCGGTCCTCGGCCGGCTCTCCCCGCAGCAGGTCACCGCGGACACGCTGGCCGGTGACGCGGTCACCGGAGTGCTCACCAGCGCCCCGGGCAACGGGGCGGCGTTCGGCGGGATCAAGGTGACCACCGACCAGGCGTGGTTCGCGGCCCGCCCCTCGGGCACCGAGGACGTCTACAAGATCTACGCGGAATCGTTCCGGGGCCCCGAGCACCTCGCCGAAGTCCAGGAGGCGGCGCGGTCGGTCGTCGCGGCAGCCCTGTCCTCCTGACGTCCGGCCCGGCTCAGGGTCGCCCGGCCCGGCTCCGGGCTGCCCGGCCCGCCCCCGGCCGGCTTCAGGGGCTCGACAGGACGGCCGCCAGGGCCGGGGTCAGGCCCGTGACCACGGCCTCCGGGGACAGGGAGGCCACGCCGGGCAGCTTGAGGAGGTAGCGGGTCAGGGCCAGCCCCAGGAGCTGGGACGAGACCAGGCCCGCGACCCTGCCCGCCCGCTCCGGGCCGAGGGCGGCCGCCAGCGCCGGGGCCACCTGCGCCGCGAACACCTCCCGCATCCGGGCCGCCGCCTGCTCGTTCGTCACCGCGGAGCGCAGCAGGACCAGCAGGGCGTCGTCCGCGGGGTCGCCCTCCCACCGCGCCACGAAGTGCCCCACCAGCGCCGCGGGCAGCTCCTCGGCCGGGACGGCGCCCAGGTCGGGCAGGCGCAGGTCGATGGCCAGGCTCGCGTCGAAGAGCCGCTCCTTGCTGCCGAAGTACCGCATGACCATCGAGGGGTCGATCCCGGCGTCGGCGGCGATGGCGCGGATGGTGGCGCGCTCGTAGCCCTGGACGGCGAAGCGCTCTCGCGCGGCCTTCAGGATTGCCGCCCTGGTGTGGTCGGAAGTGCGTCGTACCGTCATGCCAACAAGCGTAGGCCAACAGGCGTTGACACGCCAGGGCGGCCGCGTCATCCTGGGGTCAACAGCCGTTGGCCAACAAGTGTTGGCCTACTGGAGGAGGCCAGCGATGACCAGCACCGCCCCGCTCCCGCGTCCGCTTCCCGCCACGACGGGTGCCGCCGTCGTCGGGGCCGGACCCACCGGCCTCGCCCTCGCCGTGACCCTCGCCGAGGCCGGGATCGACTTCGTGCTCCTGGACCGGCAGGCCGAGGGCGCCAACACCTCGCGGGCCGCCGTCGTGCACGCCCGCACGCTGGAGGTCCTCGACGAGCTCGACCCCACCCGCGCCCTGTCCGCCGAGCTGATCGGCCGCGGCATCCCGGTGCGCACGTTCCGGATCCGCGACGGCGCCCGCCCGCTCGCCACGATCGGCTTCGACGGCCTGCCGACCACCCACCCGTACGCGCTGATGGTCCCCCAGGACCGGACCGAGGCCGTGCTCCTCGCCCGGCTGCGCGCCCTCGGCGGCGACGTCCACCGCCCGTACGAGGTCACCTCGATCACCCAGGACCCGGACGGGGTCACCCTCACCACCGGCACCGGCGAGACCCTGCGCGCCGACTACGCCGTCGGCGCCGACGGGATGCACAGCACGGTCCGGCAGGCCGCCGGGATCGGCTTCACCGGCAGCACGTACGGGGAGTCCTTCGTGCTGGCCGACGTCGTCATGGACTGGGCCCCGGGGGCCGGCGAGGTCTCGCTCACCCTGGGCGCCGCCGGGCTCACCGTGGTCGCTCCGTTGCCCGGGGGGCACTACCGGGTGGTCGCGAGCGTCGCCGAGGCCCCCGCCGAGCCGGACCTCGCGTTCGTACGGGGGCTGCTGGACGAGCGCGCGCCGGGCCAGGCCGCCGTCCGCGAGCTGGCCTGGTCCTCCCGGTTCCGGATCCACCACCGGGTCGCCGACCGCTACCGGGCGGGCCGGCTGCTGCTCGCCGGGGACGCCGCGCACGTCCACAGCCCGGCCGGCGGCCAGGGCATGAACACCGGCATCCAGGACGCGTACGCCCTCGGCCGCGCCTTCGCCGACAAGGACCTCGACGGCTACGAGGCCCGCCGCCGGCCCGTCGCCCGGCGGGTGGTGGCCCTCACCGACCGGATGACCCGGATCGCGACCCTCCGCAACCCGGCCCTGCGCGCCGCGCGCAACGCCGTCCTGCCGCTCGCCTCCCGCGTCCCCGCCCTGCGCCGCCGCCTGGCCACCGAACTCGCCGAGCTCGACTACCGCTGAAAGCCGGCGGCGGCGCGGGGCGGGTGCCCGTCCCCGGGCGGGTCAGGAGGCGGCGGGCTTCCAGACGCTGCTGAACGACAGCTTCAGGAGCAGGTCGTCCGGGCGGACGTCCTGGCCGTCCTTCACGGTCCGGATCTCGCTGTCGGTCAGGGCCGCCCCGTAGAGGCGGACCTCGTCGATCCCGCCCTTGAAATGGCCGTACACGGTGGGCTGGCCGACGGTCGTCACGTCCGCGTAGCTCGGCCGGGCGCCGATGAGGAAGGAGAAGCCCTCGTTGGCGGTGGTGAAGTCGCCGGCGGCGGCGACCGGGCCGGCCTTGAGCTCGGCGTCCACCCACAGGGACAGCTGCCCCGCCTGCCGCTGGAGCAGCACGTGGTGCCAGGCGTTGGCGTACGAGTCGGCCGTGGCCACGGTGGTCTCGCTCTGCCCGGCGGGCTTGATCCGGCCCACCAGCCTGCCGCCGACGACCTCGATGCCGTACGCGGAGTCGGCGGTGTCCTTGCCGTAGCCCGAGATCACCGGGTACTGCCCGGCGTCGGGTCCGCCGTACCGGACCCAGGTGCTCAGCGCGAAGTCGCCCGCGCCGATCCGGAGTTCCTCTTCGCACGAGAGGCGTACGGAGTCGTCGACGGTGTTGGCGTTGCCGTCGCTGCCGGAGAACTCGAAGGCCTGGCCCGTGCCGCGTTCCCCGGGCGTCGGGGTGCCCTGGAGGAACGGGTGGTTCTTGTAGCGGCTCGCGTCACTGGTCCGCGAGGGGGTCAGGTCCTCGGCCGCGGCGTCGAGGTCCGCCTTCTTGAAGGAGAGGTAGTCGAGGAAGCCGTTCGGGCTTCCGCCGGCCCGCTCGTAGAGGATGCCGATGACGTCGTCCTTCAGGGCGGGCGCGTCCTCCACCAGCGCCAGGTCGGAGTACCCGGCGCGCATCCGGTGGACGACGCCGCCGGAGCGGCTCCAGCTGGTCCCGCCGGTGTCCGAGGAGCGGATGGCGAGGGTGAAGCGGTCATTGGATTCGGCGCCCGGCCGGGTGGGCGAGGAGAACAGCAGGGGGCCGCCCGGCAGTTGCAGCAGTGAGCCGGAGGCCGGCGGTGCGTCCAGGCCGCGCACCGGGGTGAAGGCGACGGTCGGCACGGTGTCCGAGGGCAGCGCCGGTACGGGCGTCGCCGGGTCGCCGCTGCGGACCGCCGTGGCGGCGTCGGGGAGGAGCACCGTGTGCACCCGGCGGTCCTCGGTGTCGCAGATCTTCCGGGAGCGGGCGTTGACGTACAGCCTGCCGTCGGACAGCAGGGCGATCGAGGGCTCGGTGGGCGTGGCGCTGTCGGCCGGCCCGCCGGAACGGGCGCCGAACTGCCAGGTCCGTCCGCCGTCGTCGCTGAAGTAGAACTGGGCCCCGGCGGAGGCGGGTACGACGGTCTTCCCGCCGGCGTCCTGGACGGCGTCGACCTTGTACTCGCCGGCCACGATCAGCCGGCCCGGCCTGTCCGGGGCGGGCTGGGGCAGCTGGACGGCCTTGCCGGGCCCGACCGACCACCAGTTCCAGTCGGCGCCCTTGAGGTTCGGCAGGGGCTCCTCCGCCGACCAGTTCAAGCCGTTGTCGGCGCTCTCGATCCGGCGCAGGTCGCGCACCCCGCGCTCCCGCTTGCCGTCCTTGAGCTTCCACGGGCTGTACATGTAGAGGAGGGTGATCCGGCCGGAGTACGCGTCCACCGCGGGCACCGGATTGCCGAACCCGCCGGAGTCCCCGGCGCCGCGGAGCACCCGGAGCGCTCCCCACGTGCCGGTCCGCCGGTCGAAGCGCTTCAGCACGATGTCGATGTCGCCGACGTCGGAGCAGTCGGCGACCCGGGCCTCGGCGACGGCGAGCAGGTCGCCGTTGCCGGCGCGGACCAGGCTCGGGATGCGGAAGCACTTGTAGCCGGACTCGTTCACCGAGAACAGGGTGGTGCGCGCGCCCGGCAGGTCGGCGGCACCGGCCGGCGCGGCCGTGGTCAGCAGGGCCGAAACCAGCGCGGCGACCAGGGCGAAGAACAGGGCGGGGCGGCGTGGCCCCCGCCCGCGTCGAATGTCCGTTCTGTTGTCTCTCACCGGGCGAAGGGTACGGGAATGATCAAGGAACCGTACGGGCTCAGGCGGCGACGGCCTTCGCCCGGTCCGCGGCGATGTTCAGGGCCAGGCCCGCGAGGACCGTGCCCATGACGTACCGCTGGATCCGCAGCCAGCCGGGGCGCCGGGCGAGGAAGGCGGCGATGCCGCCCGCGCTCATCGCCACGAGGGCGTTGCCGGTGACGGCGACGGCGATCTGCGTCAGACCCAGCAGGAAGCTCTGCTGTGCGACGTGGCCGCGCTCCGGGACGACGAACTGCGGCAGCAGCGAGAGGTACATGACGGCGATCTTGGGGTTGAGCAGGCAGGTGAGGAAGCCCATGGTGACGAGCTTGCGCGGGGAGTCGGCGGGCAGCTCCTGCGGTGAGAAGACGGCGGCGCCGCCCGGCTTGACGGCCTGCCAGGCCAGCCAGAGCAGGTAGGCGGCGCCGGCGAGTTTGATCGCGGTGTACAGGAGCGGTACGACGGCGAACACGGTGGCGATGCCCGCGGTCACGGCGGTGAGGTAGACCAGGAAGCCGAGGACGACCCCGGCCAGGGACATCAGCCCCGCGCGGCGGCCCTGCGTGAGGGAGCGGGAGACCAGGTAGAGCATGTTCGGTCCCGGCGTGAGGACCATGCCGGTCGCCACGGCGGCGATCCCGAGCACGCCCGACAGGTCGACGGCGGAGGTGAGTGCGTCCATGCGGCGAGGCTAGGGGCGCCGACCGGGTCGGTGCAATAATGACTTTGCACTCGGTGCAATGAGGAGGGATGTCCCGATGGAGGACTACCGTGTGATCGCCGACGAGATCGCGGCGTCCATCGCCGACGGGCGGCTGCGTCCCGGCGAGCAGCTCCCGACGCAGCGCGCCTTCGCGCGCCGGCACGGCATCGCCGGGTCCACGGCCGGCCGGGTCTACCGCGAACTGGTCCGGCGCGGGCTGGTCGTGGGCGAGGTCGGCCGCGGCACCTTCGTACGGGCGGGCCGTGGCACGCCGGGCGTGGCGCTCGCCGAGCCCGCCGTCGCCCGGGTCGACCTGGAGCTCAACTACCCGGTCGTCCCGGAGCAGTCCGCCCTGCTCGCCACCGGGCTCGCGCCGATGCTGCGGGCGGATGCGCTGGACGCCGCGCTCCGGCCGGTCGGCGCGGCGGGAACGGACGTCGCCCGAGGGGCCTTCGCCTCGCTCGCCTCCGGCACCGACGCGGCGGCCGGCGAGGGGGCAGGCGACGCGGCGGGTGGCGGGGCAGGCGGCGGGGCCACCTGGCGGGCGGCCGCCGACGACGTGCTGTTCGCCGCCAACGGCCGCCAGGCCATCGCCGCCGCCCTGACCGCACTCGTGTCGCCCGGCCAGCGCCTGGGCGTCGAGGCGCTCACCTACCCCGTGGTCAAGGCACTCGCGCAACGCCTCGGCATCACGCTCGTCCCCCTCCCGACGGACGCGGACGGCCTGCTCCCCGACGCCCTGCCGGCCGTCCACCGGGCCACCCCCCTGCAGGCGCTCTACCTCCAGCCGCGCCTCCACAACCCCCTCGGGGCCACCCTCGCGCCGGAACGCCGCCACGCGCTCGCCGCGACACTGGAGCGCCTCGGCCTGCCCCTCGTCGAGGACGCGATCTGGTCCTTCCTGCGGCCCGGCACCCCTGCGATGGCAGCGCTCGCACCGGAGTGGACCGTCCTCGTCGACAGCCTGTCCAAGCGCGCCGCCCCCGGGCTGACCACCGGATTCGCCGTCGTCCCGGCCCGGTTCCGCGCCTCCGTGACGGCCGCGCTGCGCTCCGGCGGCTGGACGCCGAGCGGTTTCGCCCTCGAAGCGGCGGTCCGCTGGATCGGCGACGGCACGGTGGCCGCGATCGTGGCGGCCAAACGTGCCGACGCGGCGCGGCGCCAGCGGCTCGCCCGCAGCATCCTGGCGGGACAGACCCTGCGGTCCGACCCGTGCTCGTACTACGTCTGGTGGGAACTTCCACCGGCCTGGCGCGCGGAGACGTTCGTCGCGGCCGCCGCCCGCCAGGGCATCGCCGTCACGCCCGCCGCGGCGTTCGCGGTCGACGGCCGGACCAGCCCGTCCGCGGTGCGGGTCGGGCTCGCCTCACCGCCGCTCCCCGTGCTGACCGGAGCCCTGGAGACCCTCGCCCGGACGGCCGGCGGCACGCCGGAGGACCTCCTGTACTGACCCGGGGCCGTCGCCGGCCGACCGGCCGGAGGCTGCGGTCCGCCGCCGGGAGCCCTGACGTTGTTTCCCGGCGGCCGAGACCGGGTCCCGTCAGGCGGACGGGCTTGTGCCGGGCGTGGGGGTGGTGCGGGGGCGCTGGGGCAGCAGGGCCTTGCAGGTCTCGAAGGCCTGGGCCGACGCCGGGTCGGAGGTCGGGAAGCCGCGTGTGCCCGGCGCGTTCGGTGAGGCGGACGGCAGGGCCACGCCGTGGTCCTTGAGGCAGCTCGTGAACGCCTTCATGGCGCTGCCGTCTCCGCCGCCCGCGCGGCCGCCCCCGAACGCGGGGCGCAGGCTCGCGCACGCCTGTGCGGCCTCCTGCCGCTGCGGGTCGGCGGACGGTCCGCGGCCGGGGCCCCGGGAGCCCCCGCCCCAGCCGCCAGGGCCGTGCGAACCGCTCGGCCGGGGGGCCGCCGTGACGCCGTGCTGCGCCAGGCACTGGCGGTAGGCGTCCATCGACGTGGCGCCCGGCGACGGTGCGGCGGACGAGGCTCCGGCCGCCGCTCGCGCCGCGCCGCCGTGCCCCGAGGCGCAGCCCGCGAGCAACGCCCCGGACACCGCGAGGAGTACGGCGGACAGGGCCGCCCGGGAGGTGGGGCCGGTGGTGGTCCAGGGCATGTCCGTGGTCTCCTCGGGGCCTCGGTCGGCCGGCGGCTCGGGCACACCGGCGACCGGAACTGAACCGTACGGACGTGGGAGCGGGCCGGGCGCCCGCTGGGAGTTGCCTGGGAACGGGCCGGGCGACGGCACCCGGAACGGCCCGGAGGCCGGGTGTTGTGCACCGTTCATGGCCGTACGTCCGGTTCGGCCGGGAGTCCGGCTCCCAGGGAACTCCCAGGAAGTTCCCAGAACCTCCAAAGCGCGGGCATCCAGCATCCCCTCCATGAAGGTGCTCCCCCGGCGGCGCAGGGCCGTCCTGATCAACTCGACGCTCGCAGTGGCCGTCCTCGCGGGCGTCGGCGGTGCCTACGCGGCGGTGACCGGTGGCGGTGACGGCCCCGCGCGCGGCGGTGCGCGGACCGCCACGGTCACCAAGGGCACCGTCCTCGCGACCGTCTCCGGCTCGGGTTCCCTGAGTTCGCCCAACGACGCGGGGGTGAACTTCACCACCGGCGGCCGGCTCAGCGAGGTGGACGTCAAGGCGGGCGACAAGGTCACCGCGGGCCAGGTGCTCGGCAGGGTGGACGCGACCGCCGTGAAGGAGACGCTGGCGCAGGCCGAGGCCTCGCTGACGGCCGCGCAGGCGAACCTGGCCAAGGCGGAGGCCGGACAGACCCCCGTCACCTCGGGCGGCGGCTCGTCCTCGCGCACCGGGTCCGCCCCGGCACCGGCCCCCACCGTGGATCCGGCGCAGCTGGCCCAGGCCCACGCCCAGCTCACCCAGGCCCAGAACGCCGTGGACGCCGCGCAGCGCGCCGTCGACGGGACCGTGCTGAAGGCCCCGGTCGCCGGTACGGTCGCCTCCGTCTCCGCCAGGTCCGGGGACACCGTCCCGGGCACGAACGGCACCGGGACGGGCAACGGCGGCAGCAGCGGCGGCAACGGGGGCGGGGGCTCGGCCTCCGCCTCGTCCGCGGCCTCCTCCTCCCTGTCCGGGTTCGTGGTGCTGACCAACCCCTCGGGCATGCAGGTGACGGCGAACTTCTCCGAGGCCGATGCCCTGAGGCTCAAGCCGGGCCAGCCCGCCACGGTCACCCTCAACGCGATGTCCGGCAGGACCCTCAACGCCCAGGTGCTGTCCGTCAGCTCGCTGCCCGTCAGCAGCGGCTCCTCCGGCGGGGGCGGGGCGGGCGGCGCGAGCGCCGTGCAGTACGCGGCCACCCTGAACATCACGAGCCCCACCGACGACCTGCGCAGCGGGCTCAGCACCAGCATCCAGGTGGTCGTCGGCGAGGCCTCCGGCGCACTGTCCGTCCCCACGGCCGCCGTCTCGGGCACCGGCGCGAACCGCTCCGTCACCGTCGTGCAGGCGGACGGCACCACGCGGCGCACGCCCGTGACCGTGGGCCTGGAGGGCGACGGTACGGACCAGATCCTCAGCGGGCTGAGCGAGGGCCAGCAGGTGCAGCTCGCCGCCGTGTCCTCGGCCGGCAACGGCGGCTTCCCGACCGGGGCCTTCCCCGGGGGCGCCGGCGGCGCCGGCCGCGGCCGCGGTGGGACCGGGGCCTCCGGCAGCTCCGGGGGCTCCGGCGGCGGCGTCCGCAGCGGCGGGGGCGGGGGTGGCCGCGGATGACGCCGCCGCTGTGGCCGCGCCGGACCCGCCCCGCGGGGCCGCCCGGCGCCGCGGACACCCGGCCGGGCGGCCGGCCCGTGCCACCCGTGCCCGTGCCGCCCGTGATAGAGGTCCGCTCGCTGCTCAAGACGTACGGGCACGGCGACGCGGCCGTCCGCGCCCTCGGCGGTCCCGCCGACCCCGCCACCGGGCGGCGCCCGGGGGTCGACCTGACGATCGAGCAGGGCGACTTCGTCGCCGTCATGGGGAGCTCGGGATCGGGCAAGTCCACCCTGATGAACATCTTCGGCTGCCTGGACGTCCCCACCTCGGGCCGCTACCTGCTCGACGGGATCGACGTGGGCGGCCTGGACGAGCACCAGCTGTCGCTGGTGCGCAACCGGAAGATCGGTTTCGTGTTCCAGTCCTTCAACCTGGTGCCCCGCACCACCGCGGTCGCCCAGGTCGAACTGCCGCTGGCGTACGCGGGGGTCAGGGCCGCCGAGCGGCGCCGGCGCGCGGAGGCCGCGCTCACCCTGGTGGGCCTGGCGGACCGGCTGCACCACCGGCCCAACGAACTCTCCGGCGGCCAGCAGCAGCGCGTGGCCGTGGCCCGGGCCCTGGTGACCGCGCCCGCCATGCTCCTCGCGGACGAACCGACCGGGAACCTGGACAGCCACAGCACCGAGGAGGTCCTGACCCTGGTGGACCGGCTCAACGCCTCGGGCCGCACCGTCGTCCTCATCACCCACGAAGACGAGGTGGCCCGGCACGCCAAGCGGGTCCTGCGCCTGGTGGACGGGCGGATCGTCGAGGACGTCCGGCAGGCGCCCGTGGCGGGACCGCCGCCCGCCCTGCGCGAGCGGCGCCCGGTGGCGGGAGGCGCGCGGTGAACCCGTTCCAGACGCTGCGCTTCGCCTTCGGCGGCCTCGCGGCGAACAAGGTGCGCTCCGCGCTGACCATGCTGGGCGTGCTGATCGGCGTCGCGGCGGTGATCCTGCTCCTCGCCGTCGGCAACGGCTCCTCCCAGGCGGTGAGGGAGTCCATCGAGAAGCTCGGCACCAACGCCCTGACCGTCTCCCCCGGCGGCGGGTTCGGCGGCGGGCGCTCCGGCTCCGCCACCGCGGCCAAGCCGCTGACCGTCGAGGACGCCCGGGCGCTCGCCGACGCCTCGGCGGCACCGCACATCGAGTCGGTGGCCCCCGAGGTCACCACCTCGCAGACCGCGTTGTACGAGGGCACCTCGCACACCGTCGGCCAGGTCGTCGGCACGTACCCGGCGTACTTCAAGGCCTCCAACAGCAAGGTGGCCAAGGGGGACTACTTCGGCAACGACGACGTCCTGGCGTCCCGGAAGGTCGCCGTCATCGGTTCTACGACCGCCGCCGACCTGTTCGGCACGGCCGACCCGGTCGGCAGGAAGATCGTCCTCGGCGGCACGCCGTTCACCGTCGCCGGGGTGCTCACCACCAAGGGCGGCACCGGGTTCCAGGATCCGGACGACGTGGTCGTCGCCCCACTGCCCACCGTGCAGAACGCCTTCACCGGCTTCGGCTCGGTCGGCCAGATCCTCGTCGAGGCCCAGTCCGCGCAGGCGACGACCGAAGCGCAGAACGAGATCACGACGGTGCTGATGGCGCGGCACGGCATCAAGGAACCGGCCGCGCTCGACTTCCGCGTGTCGAGCCAGGCGTCCCTGCTGACCACGCAGGAGTCGACGAACAAGACGTTCACGGTGCTGCTGGGCGCGGTCGCCGCGATCTCCCTGCTGGTCGGAGGGATCGGGATCACGAACATCATGCTGGTCACGGTCACCGAGCGGACCCGCGAGATCGGCATTCGCAAGGCGATCGGAGCGCCACGGGGGGTCATCCTCGGACAGTTCCTCGCCGAGTCGACGCTGCTCTCGCTGATCGGCGGCGGGCTCGGTGTCGCGGCCGGACTGATCGGCTCGCACTTCACGATCGTCGGCATCAGGCCGGTCGTCATTCCGGAGTCGGTCGTCGGCGCCTTCGCCATCGCCGTGGCGATCGGGCTGTTCTTCGGCGGCTACCCGGCCAACCGGGCCGCGAGCCTGCGGCCCATCGAAGCGCTGCGGCACGAGTGAGCCGGCACACGCGGGAACAGGGAGAAGCTGACATGGCACGACGCCGCACCGAACTGGAGAAGAACCCCGGGGCCGACGGGGAGCGGTTCACCCCGTTCGCCGAGGTGTTCACCGCCTCGGCGGACACCCTCGGCGACGCGGAGGTGGAGGCGGAGGCGGAGGCGGAGGCGGAGGCGAGCGCGGACGCGCAGCCGGACGCCCGGCACCCCGAGGACATCCTCGCCGAGCCCCCGGACACCCGGGACATCTCGGCGGAGCTCTCCGCTCCGCCACGCGCGCGGATGCCCTGGCTGACCCTGGCGCTCTCGGGCGGCGTGGTGGCCGGGCTGGCCTTCACCGGGGGCGTCCTGGTGGAGAAGGGCCACCTCCAGGGGACCTCCACCCCGACGGGCCGCGGCTTCGCCGCCGCGGCCGGCGCCGGCCAGGGCCGGACGGGATCCGGCTCCCCGGGCGGCACCGGCTCCGGGACCGGGCAGCGCGGCCAGCGGCAGGGGTTCGCGGGTGCTTCCGGCGGCCCGGGCGCCGGGGCGGGGGTGACCACCGGTACGGTGAAGCTCGTCGACGGCACCACCTTGTACGTCACCGACGCGCAGGGCGGCGTCGTCCGTGTCACCACATCCACCGACACCCAGATCACCGAGGCCAAGAGCGGCAAGGTGTCCGACCTCCAGCCGGGTCAGACCGTCACCGTCCGCGGCACCCAGGACGCCTCCGGCGACGTCGCCGCGGCCTCCGTCGCCCAGGGCGGCGCAGGAGGCTTCGCGGGCGGCGGCCGGGGCTGAGCCGAGAGGGAGGACCGCATGGATTCGGCCGTGCCCGAAGCGAGCCTGCTCGTCGTCGACGACGAACCCAACATCCGGGAGCTGCTGGCGGCCTCCCTGCGCTTCGTCGGCTTCAAGGTCACCTCGGCGGCCACCGGCGGGGACGCCCTCGCCGCGGTCTCCGAGGAACGGCCGGACCTGGTGGTGCTCGACGTCATGCTGCCCGACATCAGCGGTTTCGCCGTGGTGCGGCGGCTGCGCGAGGCGGCCGGTACCGGGCCGGGCGCCGACCAGCTGCCCGTGCTGTTCCTCACGGCGAAGGACGGGGTGGACGACAAGATCAGCGGGCTGACGGCCGGGGGCGACGACTACGTCACCAAGCCGTTCAGTCTGGAGGAGCTGATCGCCCGGATCCGGGCGATCCTGCGCCGTACCGGCACTCCGGGCGGGGACGGCCGACTGCGGGCGGGCGACCTCGAACTGGACCCGGTGGGGCACCAGGTGCTGCGGGGCGGCAGGCCCGTGTCGCTCTCCCCCACCGAGTTCAGGCTGCTCGCGTACCTCATGGCCCACCCCGACCGGGTGCTGTCCAAGATGCAGATCCTCGAACACGTCTGGGCGTACGACTTCGGCGGTGACCTCAGCATCGTCGAGTCGTACATCTCCTACCTGCGCCGCAAGGTGGATTCGGGTGCGCAGGGTGCGCCCAAGCTCATCCACACCGTGCGCGGCATCGGGTACGTGCTGCGGCGCCCGCAGGCCTGACGTGGCACGGAGCGCTCCCCCGCGGCCGCCTCGGGTGCGGCCGCTGCTGCGGCGGCTCGCGAGCCCGCTCGCCGCCCTGTCGCTGCGGGCCCGGCTCGTGGCGCTGTCGATGGTCCTGGTCGCGCTGGGGCTGGCGGTCAGCGACACCGTGGTGCTGGGTTCCGTACGGGCCCAGCTGCTGGGCCGGGTGGACCAGCAGCTCCAGCGGTTCGGCGACTCGATGGCCCACCGGGTGCGGGCCGAGGGGCTGCCGCAGCCGCACGCCGGGCACTCGGCCGGCGGCCGGGCCTGGCTGCCGAGCCAGTACGTGATGGCCTTCGCCGGGGCGGACGGGACGGTGTCTCAGCCGCTGCGCCAGCCCGTGGCGGCCGGGGACCCCGGTCCGCTGTGGCCCGCGATGGACGCGTCGGGGCTGCGCGCGCGGACCGGGAAGCCGTTCGAGGTGCCGAGCGACCACGGTGACGGCACCTGGTGGGTGCTGATCGTCCCGGTGGACGGGGACGACGCGGCGCTCCCCGCGGGGGTGGTGGTCGCGGCTCCGCTGGACGACGTGACCTCCACGCTCGACAGCCTGGAGGACGCCTTCCGGATCATCGGGGTCGTGGTGTCCCTGGTGCTGGCGGTGGCCGGCTGGTTCGCCGTGCGGGCGGGGCTGCGGCCGCTGCGGCGCATCGAGGAGACCGCCGCCGAGATCTCCGCCGGCCGCCCACTCTCGCACCGTATCCCCGGCGCCTCGCCCCGGACCGAGACCGGCCGGCTGAGCATCGCCCTCAACGGCATGCTCACGCAGATCGAGGCGGCGTTCGCGGCCCGCACGGCGTCGGAGACCCGGATGCGGCGCTTCGTCGCGGACGCCGGCCACGAGCTGCGCACGCCGCTGGCGGGGATCCGCGGCTTCGCCGAGCTGTACCGTATGGGCGCCCTCACCGGGGAGGCGGACGTCACGCGGACCATGGCCCGGATCGAGAGCGAGGCCGTACGCCTCGGCGCGCTGGTGGAGGACCTGCTCACCCTGGTCCGGATGGACGAGCAGCGCCCACTGGAGCTGGCCCCGATGGACCTGCGCACCCTCGCGGTGGACGCCCTGCACGACATCCGGGCCCTGGATCCGGCGCGCGAGGTGACGCTGACCGGGCCGGGCGGTCTCGGCCCGCCGGGCCCGGCTCCGGTGGAGGGCGACGAGGCACGGCTGCGCCAGGTGGTGGCGAACCTGGTCGGCAACGCCGTCGCGCACACGCCCGGGGGCTCGCCGGTACGCGTCGGGGTGGGCGTGGTGGACGGGCGCCCGGTGATCGAAGTCGCCGACCGGGGGCCGGGGCTGACCGCGGAGCAGGCGGCCCGGGTGTTCGAGCGGTTCTACCGGGTGGACGCCTCCCGTAGCCGCCAGGCGGGCGGCGGGGCCGGCCTCGGCCTGGCCATCGCCTCCGCGCTCGTCCACGCGCACGGCGGCGACCTGGACCTGGAGACGGCGCCGGGCCGGGGGGCGGTGTTCCGGGTACGGCTGCGCGCCGCCGCCCCCTGACGTCGGCCCGGCCGCCGTGTGCCCCCTACCGCGGCGCCGGCCAGGGGATGTCGGTCTCGGCCGGCCGGTCGTAGTCGACGGAGTCGACGCCCCAGCCGTACAGGGCCCTGACCTCGTCCATGAACCAGTCGGCGCCGGAGCGGGAGGCCCTCAGGGCGCTGCGCGGGTCGGCCCACAGTTCGCGGACGCGGTCCTGGACGGCACCGTCCAGTTCCCAGCCGTCGAGGCGGATCCGCCCCTCCTCGTCGAGGACGAGGGGGCTGCGGCCTTCGAGCTGGTCCCACAGGTCGGCGGCCTGCTCGGCGGTGGTGCGGAAGCCGCCGCCGAGGACGGTGCGCAGGAAGGCGGTGTAGAGGGCGATGGAGGGGATGGCGCTGGAGGCCTGGGTGACGGCGGCGCCCGCCACGACGGTGAAGGCGCGGCCCCCCTTCTCCTTGAGGAGGGGGGAGTCGTCGAGGGCGCGGGCGGTGCGTTCCAGGTGCGCCTTGGCCGCGCCGATGGTGCCCTGCCGGTAGACGGGGGCGGTGACTTCGGAGCCGACGTAGGTCAGGGCGACGGTGGTGAACCCCTCGGCGAGGAGTCCGCGGGAGGCGAGGGCGCGGACCCAGAGGTCCCAGTCGTCGCCGCCCATGACCGCGACGGTCGCCCGGGTCTCCTCGTCGGTGCCGGGTTCGATGCGGGCCCCGGAGACACTCGGCTCGGGGCCGGAGAAGTCCAGCGCGGGGGCTTCGTAGGCGGCGCCGAGCGGTTTGATGACCGAGTGGTGGACCTCGCCGGTGGCCGGGTCGGTACGGCGGGGTGCGGCGAGGCTGTAGACGAGGTGGTCGACCGGCCCGTAGTGCTCGGCCAGCAGGTCCGCGACGTGGGTCTTGGCGTCGGCGGAGAAGGCATCGGTGTTCACGAAGCGGATGTCGTGGCCGTGTGCGGCGGCGAGCTCGGCGGTGGCCGCGGTGCGGTACCAGCCGGCGCTCGCGGTGCGGCGGCCGGTGTCGGGGGTCTCGTAGGCGACGCCGATGCCGCGGATGCCGTGCCGGCGCAGGCCGGTCAGGAGGGTGGCGAGTCCGTACCCGGCGGAGTGCCCCAGGACCAGCGCGACCGGGCGGCGGCCGTCGGTGCGGGGCGCGATGGCGTCCCACGTGCGGTGCACCGTCCGCGCGGCGCCCTCGGGGTGGGAGTTGACGATGAGGAAGCCGCGCTGCTTGGGCTCGATCCGGCGAGGGCTCACGAAGGGTCCGTTCAGTCGGGGGCGTGGCGGACGGGGGCACCGAAGTCCTGGTGCGGCCGTCCGATGTCACCGAGCGTATCCAGCGCTCGGTCGCACGTTTATGACAATCCGTCACGCATCCGGCGGCCGCCCCTTGTGGCCTGCGGCGATTGACAGGCGCGCGGGTTCAGGCCTCCGTCGGCGGCGTGAGCGCGCGCGTCGGCGGCGTGAGCGCGCCCGTGGGCGGCGTGAAGGCGCCCGCCCGGGCGGCGAGGGCGGCGGTGCGGGCGGCCGCGGCGGGCAGGGCAGGGTCCGGCGCCGAGCCCAGCAGCACCAGCTCCTGGTAGAGCGGCGCGGTGGCCGCGATCAGCAGGGGCCGCGCCATGGTCCCCGGCGGGGCCTCGCCCCGCTCGACGGCCCGGGTGACGACCTCGGCCGAGCGGGCGTAGCGGTCCTCCCAGAAGGCGCGCAGGGCGCGGGCCGCCTCGGCGGAGCGGAAGGAGGCCGCGATCAGGGCCGTGGTCAGCGAGGGTTCGGCGGCCACCGCGTCGAGGACCTCCTGGTTCAGGGCCGTCAGGTCGCCCTCCAGGGAACCGGTGTCGGCGGGCCGCCAGGCGTCGTCCGCGGCGGCCTCCAGCAGGTCGGCCAGGAGTCCGCCGACGTCGTGCCAGCGCCGGTAGACCGTCGTGCGGTGCACTCCGGCGGCCTCCGCGACGGAGTCCACGGTCAGCGCGTCGTAGCCCTGCTCGACCAGTCGGCGGCCGGTGGCCTCCAGAACCTGGGCCCGGACGCGGGCGCTGCGGCCGCCGGGCCGGGAGCCGGCGGAAGGGGTGCCTGCGGGGGTGTCACTTGCGGGGCTGGTGGAGTCCATGCCACGATCCTAACGCAACATCCGTAGCTTTAAGGGTTCTCCTGGCAGCCCGTCACCGGAAGGAGCCCGATGACCGAGCACCGTTTCACCCTGCACCCCGTCCCCGGGGCGGCCGGCCCCTACGGCATCACCGCCGGACCCGACGGCGCCCTGTGGGCGACGCTCGTCCACACGGGGGCGGTCCTGCGCCTCCACCCCGACGGGCAGAGCGCGGTGTACCCGCTCGGCGCGCCCGAATCCGGCCCCTCCGTGATCACCGCGGGCCCGGACGGCGCCCTCTGGTTCACCCGGATGCGCGACCACCGGATCGGCCGCATCGCCGTCGACGGCACCCATTCCAGCCACGAACTCACCCCCGGCTGCGCCCCGTTCGGCATCACCACCGGTCCTGACGGCGCGCTCTGGTTCACCGAGACGCAGACCGGGCGGATCGGCCGGATCACCGTCGACGGGCAGGTCTCCGCCTTCCCCCTGCCCGTCGAGGAGGCGTTCCCCTCCTTCATCACCGCGGGCGCCGACGGGGCGTTGTGGTTCACCCTCAACCGGGCCGGTGCCGTCGGCCGCATCACCTGCGACGGGGAGGTCGCGCTGTACCCGCTGCCCACCCCGGGCGCCGCACCCGTCGGCATCGCCGCGGGCCCGGACGGGGCGGTGTGGTTCACCGAGATCGGCGCCGGCCGCATCGGCCGGATCCTCCCGGACGGGACGCTCACCGAGTACCCGCTCGCGGACCCCGGCTGCCGCCCGCACGCCGTCGTCGCGGGGAGCGACGGCGGTTGCTGGTACACCGAGTGGGGGACGGGCCGGCTCGGCCGGATCACCCCGGACGGCCGGGTCACCGGCCATCCGCTGCCCACCACCGCGATCCCCGGCGCCCCCTCCCCCGCGCCCGAACCGCACGGCCTCGCCTTCGGTCCCGAAGGGGCCCTGTACGTCGCCCTGGAGGCGGGCGCCATCGCCCGTTGGCGGCCCTGACCCCGCGGGGCAGGGTCAGGGGGCGCGCCAGATGTTGGCGAAGGCCGCGTTCTCGATCGACCGCCTCTGGCGTACGGCCTCCAGTTCCATCACCGCGTCGTGGACGACGGCCAGGACGGTGGTGACCGCCTCGTCGCCGGGGTCCGCCTCGGCCTCGGCCTCGGGCCGGGTGTCGTCGAGGCCCACGGCCGCGGCGAGGACGGCGAGCACGGGTTCGTTGCGTGCGCGGCGGTCGAGGGCGAGCCGGCGGTCGGCGGTGTCGGCCGGTTCCACCCGGTCGGCCCCGAACGGCGAGCGGCCGCCACGGGTGCGGACGAGCTGCCCGTCCTCCTCCAGGGCGGCCAGGTAGGCGGCGGCCAGCTCATGGCCCCGCCGCCACAGCCAGTCCTCGACCCGCTCGTAGGGCGCGTGCCGGGTGAGGGCGGACGCCGCGTCGGCCAGGAGGCGGTCGGCGGGAGCCCCCGTCCCGCCCGGGACGATGCGGTCGCCGTCCAGGGTGACGGTCCGCGCCTCGATCAGATCGATCAGCTCCGCCCCCGCGAGGGCGAGCGACAGATCGCCCTGCCCCACGGGCCGTTCGGCCTCCGGGTCCAGCGCGATGACGAACAGGTCCTTCGCCGTGCTCATGAACGGCTCCCCTCGCAGACATCCACGATGGTAGGCGCAGCGGACCCCTCCGGGCGAGGAGCGCGACGTCCGGCGCGCCCGTGAACCTCGTCCTGGGCAGGGACTTCCAGCGCCTGGGCGCGGCCCGGGGGTTCTTCACGGCCTGCCTGCGGTGGGACCGCCGGTCACAGGCCGGTGAGGTGCTCGGGGCGGATCGGGGTGCGGTCCAGGGCCAGGCCCGTGGCGTCGCGGATCGCCGCGATGACGGCCGGGGTGGAGGAGAGGGTCGGGGCCTCGCCGATGCCGTGCACCCCGTACGGGGCGTGCGGGTCGGGCAGTTCCAGGTAGTCGACGGGGATCGTCGGCGTGTCGAGGATCGTCGGGATCAGGTAGTCGGTGAAGGACGGGTTGCGCACCTTCGCCGTCTTCGGATCGACGATGATCTCCTCCATCACCGCGACCCCCAGCCCCTGGGTGGTTCCGCCCTGGATCTGGCCGACGATCGACAGCGGGTTGACCGCCCTGCCCACGTTCTGCGCGCAGGCCAGCTCGACGACCTTCACCAGGCCGAGTTCGGTGTCGACCTCCACCACCGCCCGGTGTGCGGCGAAGGAGTACTGGACGTGGCCGTTGCCCTGTCCCGTGACGCGGTCGAAGGGTTCGGTGGGGCGGTGCCGCCACTCCGCCTCGATCTCCACGGCCTCGTCCTCCAGGACGTCCGCGACGGCGGCGAGGACCTCGCCCCCGGCGGTGACGACCTTGCCGTCCGCCAGGCGCAGGCCCGCTCCGGCCCACGCCGGGTGGCCGGCGCCGAACTTGCGCCGTCCGATCTCCAGGACCCTCGCGCGGACGAGTTCGCAGGAGTTCTTCACGGAGCCGCCGGTCATGTACGTCTGGCGGCCCGCGGAGGTCGAACCCGCCGAACCGACCCGGGTGTCGGCGGGGTGGATGGTGACCCGGTCGACGCCCAGCTCGGTGCGGGCGATCTGGGCGTGGATGGTGACACCGCCCTGGCCGACCTCCGCCATGGCCGTGTGGACCATCGCGACGGGCTCGCCGCCCAGGACCTCCAGGCGCACGCGGGCGGTGGAGTAGTCGTCGAAGCCCTCGGAGAAGCCGACGTTCTTGATGCCGACCGCGTAGCCGACGCCGCGGACGACGCCCTCGCCGTGCGTGGTGTTCGACAGGCCGCCGGGCAGGGCGCGCACGTCGGCCTCGCCGTCGGCGGTCTCCCACTGGCGCCGCGGCGGCAGCGGGCGGGCCTTGACCCGCCGCAGCAGCTCGGCGACCGGGGCCGGGTGGTCGACCGGCTGGCCGGTGGGCATGACGGTGCCCTGTTCCATGGCGTTGAGCCGGCGGAACTCGACCGGGTCCATGCCCAGCTTCGCCGCGAGCTTGTCCATCTGGGCCTCGTACGCGAAGCAGGCCTGGACGGCGCCGAAGCCGCGCATCGCACCGCAGGGCGGGTTGTTGGTGTAGAGGCCGATCGCCTCGATGTCCACGTCGTCGATGACGTACGGGCCCACCGAGAGGGAGGCGGCGTTGCCGACGACCGAGGCCGTGGACGAGGCGTACGCGCCGCCGTCGAGCACGATCCTGCACTTCATGTGCGTGAGCCTGCCGTCCTTGGTGGCGCCGTGCTCGTACCGGAGCTTCGCCGGGTGGCGGTGCACGTGGCCGAAGAAGGACTCGAAGCGGTTGTAGACCATCTTGACCGGCTTCCCGGTACGCAGGGCGAGCACGGGGGCGAGGATCTGCATCGAGATGTCCTCGCGGCCCCCGAAGGCACCGCCCACACCGGCCATGGTCATGCGGACCTTCTCCTCGGGCAGCCCCAGCACCGGTGCGATCTGCTTGAGGTCCGAGTGCAGCCACTGGGTGGCGACGTAGAGGTCGACGCCGCCGTCCTCGGCGGGGACCGCGAGACCGGACTCCGGGCCGAGGAAGGCCTGATCCTGCATGCCGAAGGTGTACTCGCCCGTGACGATGACGTCGGCGCGCCGGGCGGCCGCGTCCGCGTCGCCGCGGATGATGGGCTGGCGGTGCACGATGTTGGGGTGCGGGACGTGGGCGGCGTGGTGGTCGTCGCGGTCCTCGTGGACGAGGACCGCGTCCGGTGCGGTCGCGGAGGCCTCGTCCGTGACGAGGGGCAGCTCGCGGTATGCGATCCGTATCAGGGCGGCCGCGCGGCGGGCGGTCTCCGGGTGGTCGGCGGCCACGACGGCGACCGGCTCACCGTGGTGACGGACCTTGCGGTGGGCGAGGACCGGGGTGTCCCGGAACTCCATGCCGTAGTACTTCACCGGGGCCGGCAGGTCGTCGTAGGTCAGCACCGCGCGCACTCCGGGCAGGGCCCGGGCCTCGGCGGTGTCGATGGACACGATCTCGGCATGCGCGACGGTGGAGCGCAGGATCTGACCCCACAGCATGTCCTCGTGCCACAGGTCCGAGGAGTACGCGAACTCACCGGTGACCTTGAGGGTGCCGTCCGGGCGGAGCGTCGACTCGCCGATGCCTCCCCGGGCGGTCCGGGAGCCCTGGGAGACGTCGGTGGGGACGCCGGTGGTGGTTCGAGTTCGAGCCATGGTGCAGACCGCCTCTTCTTCCTGGTGCTCGTGGTGCCTGGTGCTTCCGGGATGCCGGTGCGGACCGCCGGCCGTGCCGCGACCCCCGTGCGCGGCACGTCCCGTGCCGGGCCGGCTGCGCAGAAGTAGACAGCGCGGTCCGGCCGCCGGGGCAGTCACCGATCCCTCAGAGCCTGCGCCCCGCCGCCTGTGGAAGAACGTGCTTTCCCCTGCCCGTACGCCGGTGAGCTGCGATGATCCCGGTGGTGCAAGGGTGGGGCCTGAGGGGGGCGATCATGCGGCTGCGTGAACTTCTGGACGCCGACGGGCTGGGGCTGGTGCTGCTCGTGGGACGGGACGGCGGTGAGGGTGAGACCGCCGCGGACGTGCTCGACCGTGACGTACGGGCGGTCCCGACCCTCGACCTGGCCGACCCCGGACGGTTCCTGCACGGCGGGGAGCTCGTCCTCAGCGAACTCGCGTGGTGGCGCGGGGACGGGGACGCCGAGCCCTTCGTGGGCGCCCTCGCCCGGGCGGGCGTGGCGGCCCTCGCCGCCGGGGAGGCCGCGCACGGACACGTTCCGGACGACCTCGTGCGGGCGTGCCGGCGTCACGGTCTGCCGCTCGTGGCCGTCGGCCCGGAGACACCGTTCGCCGCCGTCACGGAGTACGTGCTGCGCCGGCTGCCCGGCCGGCCCACCGCCGACCTGGCCGCCCGGGTGGAGCGCCACCGCAGGCTCCTCGCCGACGGGGCGTCGGCCCCGGACGCCGTCCTGGAACTCGTCCGGCGGAGCCTGGGGGTCGCCGTGCGCGTCCTGTCCGTGACCGGACGTCAGATCGCCGGGGCCCGGCCCGCGCTGCACGCGAAGACGGCGGCCGCGCTCGCGGCGAGGTACCTGTCCGCACGCCGCTCGGGCGGGCCCGCCGCGCACCGGGTCACGATCGGCGACCGGACCCACTCACTGTTCGCGGTACCGGGTCCCGGCGGGCCGCCGGACCGGGACGAGGCGGCCGAGTTCGGTGACTGGCTGCTCGTCGTGGAGGCCGACACCTCGGCCTGGCCGGCTCCCGAGAAGGAGCTCCTCGACCGCACGGTCGAACTGATCGCCGATGCCCGGTCGGCCCACGAGCACGGGAAGGCCGCGCTCCACGACCTGGCCGGCCGGCTCCTCCCCCTCCTGTACAGCAGCGTGCCGGCGGAGGAGATCCCCGTCCGGCTGAGCGCCACCGCGCAGGCGTTGGTCAGCCGGGTGACGCACTGGCCGCCCTGCCAGTTCGTGGTCGCCGAGGGCCTGCGGCCGGGCGGTCGCCCGGTCCCGGCCGCCGCCCTGCGCGTCCTGCTGGAGGAGGCGCTGCTGCGGCCGGCCGGCCCGGTGCCGGTGTCACCGCGGGACATCGCCGCCACGACCGACGGCGACCAGGCCGTCCTCCTCGTCCTGGTACCGGGCCCCGTCACCGGCACTCCCCCGGACACGCCGTCCGGGCCGGCGGCCGGGCAGGCGGTCGGGCCGGCGGTCGACCCCGCCGCCGTGCAGCGCGGCCTCACGGCGGCGCTCGCCCGCTGGCTCGGCCCGGCCGACCGGGTGTGCGTCGGCGTGAGCTCCCCGGTGGAGACCGCCGCGGGCGCACGCCGCGCGCTGGACGAGGCCCGCACCGCGCTGCGCGCCGCCCTGAACGCCCCGGAGCCGGTGGCCGTGCGCGGCCCGGACGACCTGACCGCACACGTCCTGTCCCTGCTGTCCCTCCTTCCGGCCGAAACCCTGCACGCCTTCGCCGCCCGTCTCCTCGGCCCCCTGCGCGATCACGACAGCCGCCACCGCACCGAGCTGCTGCGCACGCTGAGGACGTTCCTCGACTGCGACGCGTCCTGGACGCGTTGTGCCGCCGAACTCCACCTCCACGTCAACTCCCTGCGCCAGCGCGTCACCCGTATCGAGCAGCTCACGGGGCGCGACCTCGCCTCCCTCGAAACCCGCCTCGACTTCCTCGCGGCCCTGAGGGCGGGCTGACGCCGCAGGGGCGGCCCCGTACGGCTCAGGGCTCTGGACCGGGAATCAAGTCGCCGCATGCACGTTCGGTTAGGCTTACCTTGCCTGCGCGCGGGTCCGGGGTTCCGGTACCACAGCACGGGTGAGGCGGCCCATCGGACGGATCGGACAGAGGCGGGATACAGGTGAGGGACAGTGACCGGAGGAGCCGTGGATAAGGTCGCGGTCACGGCCGGAGCCCTGTACGCCATCGTGCTGCTCCGCGCCGGAGGGACGTTCGCCCTGGGATGGCTGGCCGGCGCCGGCGCCCGGCGCAGCCGGCTCGCCGGGCGGATCTCCTCGGCCAGGTTCCTGCGGGTCGAGCGCGCGATCCAGCGGTGGGGCGCGCCGGGAGTGGCCGTCTCCTTCCTGACCGTGGGTCTCCAGACCGCCGCCAACTTCCTCGCCGGCAGCATGCGGATGCCCCTGCCCCGCTACCTCCCCGCCCTGTTCGTGGGCGGCGCGGCCTGGGCGCTGATCTACGCGACCGCGGGGCTCGGCCTCCTCGAAGTGCTGGGGCGGCTCTTCGCCGAGCGGACGGCCCTCGGGGTGTCGGCCGTGGCCGTCCTCCTCCTCGCGGTGTGCGGGGCGGTGGTGTACCGCAGGAGAAGGACGGCGCGCTCCGCCGGTGACACCGCGGCCGGGGAATCCTGAGCCCCGGATCGCCCGCCAGGGATCGCCCGCACCCGAGGGACCGCCCGCATGCGAGGGGATCGCCGTCACCCTCCGAGCGCGCCGAGCACGGCCGCCGCGACGTGGCGCTGGCCGTCCGGGGTGAGGTGGACGCCGTCCTCCTCCAGACGGCCGTGCGCGGCGGCCCGGGTGTCGACCGTGGTCCCGGGCTCCGCGAGCAGGAACTCCGCGAGCGCGTCGAGGTCCGCGGGGGCCCAGCCGAGCCCGGCCCGCCGGAAGTGCGCGTACCGCGCGACGCGCCCGGGATCGACACCGGTCGGGGTGAGCCGGATCCACCGGGCCCCGGTCCGGCCGACCGTGAGGTCGCGCAGGGCCCGCAGGGCGCGACGGGTCTCGGCGGCGGCGACCAGCGGGACCCCGTCCAGCCGCTGGGCGTCGTTCGCCCCCAGCATGCACAGCACCCAGTCCGGCCGCTGCGCCGCGAGCAGCGGAACGGCCGCCAGGGCCTGGACCGTCGTACTGCCCGGTACGGCCAGGTTGGTGCAGCGGACGCCCTCCGGCAGCAGGTGCCGGAGGATCTCGAACCAGGAGAGCCGGTCGGCGGTGGTGCTCTCCCCGACGGCCACGACGTGCTCGCCCGGCCGGAACGGCAGCCCCGCGAGGCGTGCGGCCGCCCCCGGCGCGGCCGCCAGCGCGGCGGCGGCCTTGCGGTTGCGCTCCTCCAGCCGGTCCAGGTGCGTCCGGTAGCGGGTGCGGTCGAGGCCGAACAGGGGGGCGAGGACGGCCTCGTCGGGGGCGGGGCCGAGGTGGCGCAGGGCCGTCTCGGGCCGGTGGAAGCGGAGCATCCGTTCCGCCCGGTCGTGGTCGGGGACGGCGGTGGTGTCCGTCATGACGGTCGGGCCTCCGTACGGACCCGGCGGCGCGGCAGCAGGAAGCCCGCCGCGATCAGCCACAGCAGGCCGGCGAACCGGGCGACGGGCAGCAGCAGGGCGGCGCCGTCGGTCAGCAGGACCAGCGTGGACAGTTCGGCCACCGCCGCCACGGCCAGGCCCGCGACGGCCAGGGCGCGCGGCAGCACGCCCGCCAGCAGTCCGGGTACGGCGATGCCGGCGACCAGCAGCCCCAGGAAGACGACGTGGGCGGGCCCGCCGAGCCCGAACGCCAGGTGGTGCAGGGCCCGTACGACGTCGGGGCGCCCCGCGACCTCGGGCCGGGACAGCACCCAGGTGACCAGTCCCGAGCAGGCGAGGAAGGCGGAGGCCAGGACGCCTCCGGTGAGGGCGATGGTGGCGCCGGGGGCGCGGACCCCGAGTCTGTGCAGCCGCGCCGAGACGGTCGCGGCGTAGATCGCGAGGGGCACCGAGGCGGCGAACTGCAGGGCGCCGGAGACCCGGACCGCACCGGTGTGGTCGCGGAAGTAGGAGGTCACCGTGTCGGCGGGGCCGAAGGGAGAGGGAAAGACCGCTCCGTCGGCGAGGAGGACGGCGAGCCCGAGCCCGGCGAGGAAGAGGGCGGTGAAGACGACCGCGAGGACGCCGGGCGGCGGCCCGGCCTGCGGGTCACGGCGGGCCTGCGGGGGCGCCTGGGAGGTGGTGGTCACGGCAGTATCCGTTCTCTCAACTTAATGGTTCAGCGAGGAGAATCATTGCGCGTCGCTTACGATAGGCGGGTGAACAGTCCTCGGCAAGCGCAAGCGCGTACGACGGGCCCCGCCCCGGCCACCGGGCCGCGAGGAGCCGCGTTCCTCCTCGCCCAGATCGGCGCGCACGCCGCGGGACGCTTCGCCGAGCGCGTCGGCGACCTGGGGATGACCCCGGCGGACGTCGGGCTGCTGCGCATGATCGCCGGTCAGCCGGGCCGTAGTCAGCGGGCCCTCGCCGAGGAGCTGGGCGTCGTACCGAGCCGTGTCGTCACGCTCATCGACGGCCTGGAGGGCAAGGGCCTCGTCGAACGGCGCCGCAGCGCCGAGGACCGCCGCAACCACGAACTCCACCTCACGGCGGGGGGCGGGCGCGCCCTCGGCGAGGTCTCCCGCGCGGCGGCCGCGCACGAGGACGCCCTGCTGGCCGCCCTCGACCCGGAGCAGCGCGCGCAGCTCCTGGGGCTCCTCGAACGCGTCGCCACCGAACAGGAACTGACGCCGGGAGTCCACCCCGGCTACCGCGGCCGCGGCTGAAGCCGAGGCGTGCGGGCGTTCGGGGGGACGCACGTCAGGGTGGAGACCCAGGGTCGGGTGGGACGGGTAGGGGGCGGGAGCGTTGTAGGGGTGTTGGTATTCCTGTGAGGAACGGAAACTCCTGTGACTTCTGTGGCGTTACCCGCCGTCGAGACCCTGCTGCGGCGGACCCTCGGTGAGCGACGCATGGGCCTGGTGGCTTGGCGCCTGCTCGTGTTGCAGATCGCCCACCCCGTCGTCGCCGCCGGCATGGACCGGTACTCCACCTACCGCGCCCACCCCTGGCGGCGGATCGAGCACACCATGGAGAGCGGGAGCCGGCTGTTCTTCGCCGGGCCGGAGGAACGGCGCCTGGAGGTGGCCCGGCTCGGGCGGACGCACCGCCGCATCAGCGGGACCGACGCGGCCGGCCGGCCGTACAGCGCCGAGGATCCCGAGGTGCGCGGCTGGGTGATGGTGACGCTGTACGAGTCCATGACCGCGATGCGCGAACTGTCCGGGGATCCCCTGTCCCCCGCCGAACGCGACATGCTGTACGCGGAGTTCCTGGAGGTGTGCACCGCCCTCGGGATCCCGGTCGAGGTGCTCCCGGCCGGCGCCGCCGAGGTCCCGGCGTACGTCGAGCGGATGGTCCGGGAGGTCCTGGAGTACGGCCCCGAGGTGCGCGACCTGCTCCACGGGATGCTCCGCCAGGCCCCCGCCCCGCGCCGGCTGGGGCGGCTCGCGCCCGCGTGGCCGCTGCTGCGGGTCGTGGTCGCCCGTGCGCTGGCCGCCCTCACGGTCAGCGACCTCCCGCCGGCCTGGCACGAGCGGTTCGGGACCTCGCGGGGCCCCGCGGGCGCCGCGCTGTCGTGGACCCTGCACCACGGGCTGCGCCACGCCATGCAGCTGGCTCCCGACCGGATCCGCTACCGCCACCGGTCGGTGAGCGGGGCACCCGCGCCCGCCCGGGCCTCGGTCCCCCGGGCCCGGAACGGGGGCGACTCGCGTCCGGCCCGGCTGGAGGCGTTCTTCCGCCAGGTGCTGGACCAGACCGGCAACGGCCGGGTCGACTCCGCCGACCTCCAGGCCATGGTCCACACCGTCTGCTGGCGGCTCGAACTGCCCGCCGAGCGGGAGGACGAGGTGTACGCCGCGTTCGAGGGCTGGTGGCGGCAGCTCCGTGGGGCGGCCGACACCGACGGCGACGGGGGCGTGGACTGCCGCGAGTTCGTGTCCGCGATGCTGGCCGGGGTGGACCGTGACCCGGGGTACCTGGAGAAGGGCCTCGTACCGGCCGTGCGGGCCCTGTTCCGGGCGGCCGACACCGACGGCAGCGGCCACCTGGGGGCGGACGAGTACCGGCGGCTGTTCGGGGGCCCGCGGGTGCACCCGGCCGAACTCAACGACGGGTTCCGGGAGCTGGACGCGGACGGGGACGGCCAGGTCGACGAGGAGGAGTTCGTCACCGCGTTCTGCGCCTTCTTCACCGCCCGGACCGCGGGCGCGGCGGGGGCGGGGCTGCTCGGGCGGGCCTGAAGCGAAATTCCGCGCCCGCGCGGGCCGCTGATGCCGTGGCCGGCGGTGGTCCGGGTCGCCCCTGCGGCCCACAGGGCCGTCACGGTGCCCGGAGGCCGTCAACCGCGGGTGGCCCGGCAGGGGTTCTGCCGGGCCGGCCGGGGGCGGGTGGTCAGGAGCGCGGGGAGACCTGGACGATGGCCTCGATCTCGACGAGCTGCTCGGGGACCGACATGTCGCTGACGCCGACGATGGTGTCGGTCGTGCGGTGGTTGCCGACGTACTCCTTGTGCAGGCGCGCGGCCGTGTCGAAGTTCTGGCGGAGGTCCTTGGTGAAGATCTTCATGCTGATGATCTGGCTGCGCGGGACCCGGTAGTGGGCGAGGACCTTGTCCAGGTTGTCGAACGAGGTGCGGACCTGCTTCTCGAAGTCGCCGGCGCCCACGAAGTTCCCGGCCGCGTCGTGGGAGACCTGCCCCGAGATGTAGATCGTGTCCCCGGCCCTGATGCCCTGCGAGTAGCCGTAGGACTCCTCCCACGGCACCCCGAACCCGAAGTGGTCCCAGCCCCGGCGCGCCTGGTCCTGCGCGCTGGCCCCCTCCGGCGCCGTGAAGGTGATCATCGCGGCCACGATCGCGGCCGCCACGGCGCCGATGCCGAACCTGCGCCCTGACTTGGTCATTCCCTTGGTCCTTTCGTCCCCGGTGGAGCCTGGAGCCCTGACGCTGTCACGGGCGGAAGGAGAACTCCTCGTACGGGGATCGAGCGGAGGTCAGCCGGAGGTGGAGAGGCCGGAGCGCTCCAGTGCGCGCAGGACGGCCTGCCGGTCGGCTTCCGCCTCCTCGTCCCCGTCCCCGTCCTCGCCGCCGTCATCGGGGACGAGCAACGCTTCGGCCTCGGGACGGGTGAGACGGCCGGCCTCCGCCACGCTCAGCAGGTGCGCCGCCCGTTCCCGGGGCAGGCCCCGCTCGGAGCGCACCAGCAGGTCCAGGGCCTCCTCGCGGACCGCGAAGCGGCTCATGCCGCAGTCCAGGCCGTCGTCCGGCAGTCCGTCCGGGTAGGGCGCACGGGCCCAGGCGCCGTCCTCGTACCAGTAGACGCAGCCCAGTTCCTTGCCGTCCAGGAGCTCCCGCAGCCGCTCGAACGGCAGCCAGTCGGGGGCCTGGGCCAGCATGTCGATCTCCGGGTCGTGCCACTTGACCCCGCTGGACTCGTCCTCGCCGTAGAGGACGTAGCGGCCCTGGCCCATCGGGGCGAGGGTCCACCAGGTGCAGCCGCAGTCGTCGAGGTGCAGTCCCGCCCCGTCGATCCAGGTGCCGGTGCGGTGGACGCCGTGCGTCTCCGCGTCCGCGGTGGCCTCCAGCACGGCGGCCAACGCCCAGCGGGCCCACAACAGTTCGGCCGCGGGGAGGTCCTCGGGCCTGCCCGGCCTCTCGATCGCCATGGGGTGCCGCTCCTTCGCTCCTCGTACGGGTGCTCCCCGATCGTAGGGCAGGGCGCGCCCCGGTCAGCGGCGGGTGCGCAGGAGGGAGGCCGGGCTGACGCCGTAGGCGGCACGGTGGGCCCCGGCGAAGCGCCCGAAGTGCCCGAAGCCCCATTTCGCCGCGATGGCGGTGACCGAGGCCGTGGCCGGGTCGGCGGACTTCAGCTCGGCGTGGGCGCGGGCCAGGCGGACCCGTCGCAGGTAGGCGAGGGGGGTGGTCCCGGCGTGCCGGTGGAAGGCGTACTGGACGGCCCGGGGGCTGAGCGGGATCGAGGCGGCGATCTCGGCGAGGCCGATGTCGCGGTGGGCGTTGGCCTCGATGAAGTCGATGGCGCGGCGCAGGGTGTCGCTCGTCGCGTCCCGCCTGTCCCTCCGTGCGGGGGTGGGGTCGGCGTCGGTGTGGGGGAAGGCGGCGAGGGCGGTGGCGGCCAGGAGGCGCACGGCGGTGGCGACGACGAGCGGGTCCTGGGCCGCCGGTCCGGCCATGACGTCGTCACGCAGGTAGGCGACGGTCCGCGCCAGGAGCCGGTCGGCTGCGGCGTCGTGCGCGCGCTGTCCGGTCAGGCGTACGGGGCCGGGGGCGGCGGCGACACCGGTGAGGAGGCCGGGGTCGAACATGGTGATGGTGTAGGAGGCGGCACGCACCTCGCCGGTATACGGCCGGTCCGGCTGGGCGATGAGGAAGGTCTCGCCGGGCCCGTGGATCTCCTCCTGGCCGCCGGTGGTGTCGACCACCGTGCCGTCGTGGATCGTCAGCAGGCAGATCCGCTCCAGGCAGCCGGCGTCGTAGGCCATCGTGTAGTCGAAGGCGAGTTCGTCGACGGTCAGCCCGGGGGCCGCGCGCCGCTCGACCCGGGTGCCGGTCCGCTCGGGGCGGCCGCCGATGCGCATCGGCGTGTAGGCGGAGGAGAGGAAGGCCTCCGTCTCGCTGAGGCTCTCACTGGCGAACGACAACCGCTCCACGATCCGCACCTTCCGCGACACGACGCCGGGCCGCCGGCCGGGGCCGCGCGGTTCCTGGGCCTACGACGCTACGCCGACCGTGCGGCGGACGAAAACCGCCCCCGGCCGGCCGGGCCCGCGCCGCACCCCTTCGGCCACTTTGCACGGGCCCGCGCAGCCCGTACACTGAACGCGTTCAGTTGAACGTGTTCAATTCATTGGGGGGATCATGAAAGTCGACCGGGACCCGGACGTCGCGGCGCCCGTCCACTGGCTCCGCAAGGGCCTGGCCGTGGCCGCGACCGTGGTCGCCGTGCCCGTCGTGGCCTGGGGGTTTCCGAGCGGAGTCGGCGGGCTGTTCGTCCTGACGGCCATTCCCGTGGCGCTCCCGCTGCTGACCCTGCGCACGCACCGGTCGTCGGGATTCGGCCCCGCCTGCGTGGCCGCGGGGCTCGGGCTCCTCTGCTGGGGGCTGCTGGGCGTGATGCTGGGGATGTTCCTGTTCTGGCCGTCGGCCCTGCTGCTCCTGCTCGCGGCGTACGCGGACCCGCGCCGGCGCCCTGTCACCGCGCGGGTGGCCGGCGCCCTGGGGGCCGTGGTGACGGCGGCGGCGCTCGCGTGCTGCGCCGCCTACGTCTGGCACTTCTACCTCGCCCCCGTGTGGACCCCGCCCCACACCTACCGGGCCCAGATCAGCCCCGGAGCGAGGCCGCCCATCGGGACCATCGAAAGCCGCCTGACGGAGTACGGGGCGACGCACGTGTGGGGATCGGAGTCCGACGGCGGCACCCACCTGGACGTCCGCTTCCCCGACGGGCTCTCCGAGCCGGAGCGCGCGAGCCTGAGGCGGGAGATCGCCCGGCTGCCCGGCATCAGCAGGGTCGGCCTCTGCTCCGTGTCCACCTGCGGCTGAACCACCCCGGGCCCGCCGGGGCATACCGTGGCCCCATGGAGCAGCGCATCACCCTGGTCACGCTCGGGGTTTCCGGTCTCGCCCGCGCCAAGGCCTTCTACCAGGCGCTCGGCTGGCGGGGGCAGGAGGTCGAGGAGACCGTCTTCTTCCAGGCGGGCGGCCTGGCACTCGTCCTGTGGGACCGCGGCGCACTCGCCCGGGAGTGCGGCCTGGAGCCGGGCCCGGCGACCGGCTTCGGCGGGATCGCCCTGTCGCACAACGTCCGTTCCGACGCGGAGGTGGACGCCCTGCTCGCCACGGTGGAACGGGCCGGCGCGACGGTCACCAGGCCCGCCACCGTGAACGCCGTCGGGTTCTACTCCGGCGCCTTCACCGACCCCGACGGACACGCCTGGGAGATCGCCCACAATCCCGGGTTCCCGTTCAACGAGGACGGCTCGATCACCCTCCCCGACTTCGGCGGCCACTGAGCCGGACGGACTCCCCCGCCCCGGCCGTGGCCACCCCGCCCCGCCCGGCGGCGGCCGGTCACCCCGCACGGCCCGCCGGTGTGACCGCCGGAGCGAAGCGAACCGGACGGGACACCGCGTGCGGGCCGCGCACCCGGGTCCCGAAGACGACGACCTCGCAGCCCGGCGCGACCCGGCAGTCGACCGTGCGCCCGTCGACGGTGGTGAAGGTCGCCGAGAGCGCGACCGTCTCGTCCAGCCGCCCCCGGTCCGTCGTGGCGGGCGGGCGGCTCCGGGGGCGGCAGCCGGTGGCCTCGGTGGAGCCCGCCACGCACTCCATGACCAGCGAGTGGTACTGCGGCTCGTAACCGCGCCCGGTGACGTGCACGGACTGGCCGTCCACCAGGCCCTCGGAGGGGTCCACACGGACCGTAGGGGGCGCCTCCGGCGCGCCGTGGGGCCGGAAGGCCAGCGGGACGGTGGTCAGGACGGCGCCGGTGTTGTCCGTCAGGGCCAGCCGGCACGGGTGCGCCGCGGCGGCGGTACGGCAGTCGAAGGTGCCCGCACCGGTGGCGAGCTGTGCGTAGAGCTTCTTGGGAGACGGGTCGAGGGTGCCGTCCGGCAGCACCCGGAACTGCCGCCCGGTGGCCTCGTCGCAGGCTCCCGCCACCGTGTCCGGAGCGCACATCTCCACCCATACGTACGCCTTGGGCGGTCCGCCCTTGACGGAGAACCCGACGACGTCGCCGTCGAGCAGCCTGGTGGTCCGCTGCACCGCGAGCTCCGGGCCGGCGGGCGCGGCCTGCGCCGCTCCGCCCCCGGCCGGCCCGGCGCCCGCCAGGACCACCACGAGCCCCGCCCTCCCGAGAACCCCCCACAACCCCATCGCCGCCCCCTTCTGCCGCTCCCATCGGGTCGAGGGGGATCCTCCTGTGCCCGGACCTCCCCCACAAGGACGCGAACCGGCCGTCCCGGCGGGGCTGCGGTCACCGGCCTCCGGCCGGCGGGAGCGCGCGGCTGCGGAGCAGCTTCTTGTCCGGTTTGCCCGCGTCGGTGAGGGGCAGCGCGTCGACGAAGGCGATGCGCGCGGGCTCGTACATGGCGCCCTTCCGCTCCCGTACCAGGGCGCGCAGTTCCTCCTCGCCGACGGTGCCGCCGGGCGTGCGGACGACGACGGCGTGCACGCGTTCCATCAGGTTGGCGTCGGGGACTCCGAGCACCGCGCTCTGTTGGACCTGCGGATGGGAGTTGAGCACGTCTTCGAGTTCCACGGTGTACACGTGGCCCCCCACGACCACGATCATGTCCTTGAGCCGGTCCACGATCGTGAGGTAGCCGTCCGCGTCGACGTAGCCGATGTCCCCGGTGTGGAGCCAGCCGTCCCGCAGGACCTCGGCGGTGAGTTCGGGCTGCTTCCAGTAGCCCTTCATCACGTGGGGGGAGCGTACGCAGATCTCACCGTGCTCGCCGGCGGGCAGGTGCCGCCCGTCGGGGGCGAGGACGGCGACCTCGACGCCCTCCATGGCCTTCCCGGCGGTCCGCAGCAGCTCCGGGCGGCGCGGGTCGTGGTCCTCGGGGGTGAGCAGGCTGATGCCGCCCGCCTCGTTCTGTCCGTAGAACTGGGTCAGTACGGGGCCGAAGCGCCGGACCGCCGCCGCGAGGCGGGCCGGGGAGGAGGCGCAGCCCCCGTAGGTGAGCACGCGCAGGCTGGAGGTGTCGGCCCGGTCGATCCGGGGGTGGTCCATCAACTGGTAGAGCAGTGGCGGCAGCAGGAACATGTGGGTGACGCGTTCGCGCTCGACGGCGTCGAGCACGGCGCCGGCCTCGAACCCGTCCAGCAGGACGACGGTGCCGCCGCCGAGCAGTGTGGTGTCCGCCATGAGGCCCGCCGCGTGCGCGAGGGTGGTGCACACGAGGGTCCTGACCGGCTCCTCCTGCGACCAGCGCGGTCCGATCGACGCGCACTGCTCGAAGGTGGTGCAGATGGCCTTGGGGTGCCCGGTGGTGCCGCCGGTGTGGCGGATGGTGCAGATGTCCTGCGGACGCGCCTCGCCCTGTAAGGCCTCGGTGGAGGCGCCGGCGGCGAGTGCCGTCAGGTCGACGCCCGTGCCGGTGCCGCCGCCGAGGACCAGCACCCGATCGAGCGGCACCCGGCGGCCCAGGTCGGCGGCGCGCTCGTGGTGGGCGGGGTCCGCGATCAGCGCGCGGGTCTCGACGTCCCGGAGGATGTCGGCGTGCACATCGGCCGAAAGGCCGCCGTAGAGGTGGTTCACGGCGCAGCCGAGGAGCCCTGCGGCGTAGCGGGCCGCGAGGGTCTCGGGAAGGTTGCCGGAGAGGAGGGTGACCGTCTGGCCGCGGCCGATCCCCTGGGAACGCAGGGCGCGGGCCATGGCGTGGACGAGGCCGCGCAGTTCGCCCGCGCTGATGCGCCGGTCCCCGTGCACCAGGGCCTCACGGGCGGGTTCCTTGGCCAGGGTGTCGAGTATCTCCTCCACGTGGCTGTGGAAGTGTTCGGTGGTGCCGTCCATACCGATCCTATTGGTTGACTTGAGCAACTAGGCGGAGATTAGCGGCCGGTGATCCACAAGCCCAAGTCGGACGCCGACATCCGGCCACCGCGGGCCGCCCGGATCGGCTCGGTGCGGTGCGTGACGCCGCCGGGCACGTCGCTCAGCCGGGCTCCGACAGGAAGCGGTCGACCTCGGCGGCGAAGCGGGACGGGGCGTCGTGGTGGACGACGTGACCGGCCGTCAGCTCGACCAGGCGGGCACCCGCGCCCCGGCGGGCCACCATGTCCCGGGCGTGTCCGGCCGCCAGCTCGTCGCTCTCCGTCCCGCGGACCAGCAGGGTGGGGGAGGACACCGCCGTCCAGTCGTCCCAGTGGTCGCCGCACAGCGCCCGCTGGGACGCCACGGTGTCGTCGGCGTCGAAGGAGAAGCCCCAACCCCCGTCCCGCTGCCGGAAGGAGCACTCCAGATAGGGCGCCGCCGCGTCCAGGGCGGCGACGAGGGCCTCCCGCGAGGGGGCGGCACGGGGAAGGCGCGTGGTGAACGACCAGTCGCAGTCGACGACCGCCCCGATGTCCTCCACGATCAGCCGGCCGACCCGGTCCGGGTGGCGCGCGGCGAACTGGTAGGCGTTCACCCCGCCCAGGGAGTGGCCCAGCACCGGTACCGGGCCGACCGCGAGGTGCCGGTGGAAGTCGAGGAGGTCGGCGACGTAGCCGTCGCGGCCGTAGTCCGGGGCGCGGTCGGACTCCCCGTGGCCGCGCTGGTCGAGCGCGATCACCCGCCACCGCGGCGCCAGCTCCGCGGCCAGCGGTGCGAACGCCGCCGCCTCGTTGTAGTGCCCGTGCAGGGCCAGCAGCGGTGCCCCGGGACCGCCGAAGTCCAGATACGACAGTTTCCGCCCACCGGCTCCGAAGTACGTACGCATGCGGCGGATCATAGGACCCGGCACCGACAGTCGGGGGATGTGACCATCCCATGATCCCCTTTGCGGCCGTGCGGAGGCGCTTGGGATGAGCACGGGGCCGGGGGCGGCCTGAGTACCTCCGCTCATGCGGCCGGAACGGGAATCCGGTGGGCTGGGGTCATGCGCGAAACGAACCCGTCCCCGCCCACCGACGCCGCCTCCGGGCGGCCCGGCACGGGCGGGGCGTCGATGTGGACGACGGCCTGGACGGTGGCCCTGATCCCCGTGGCCTTCCTCTTCGGCGGCCTCGCACCGATGGCGACGGACGCCCACCCGGGGACGGTGGCCGTCACGACGGCCCTGTGGTGGTCGTCCTGGACGGCGACCCCGCTCCTGGTCGCGGCCTCCCGGCTGCTGTCCGCCCGCCCGGACCTGGCCGTCGCCGGACGCTGGGCCGGGCGGGCCGCTCTGTTCCCCCCGGTGGCGGTGATCCTGCTGACGAGCGCCATGTGACGGGCGGGGCGAGTGCAGCGGCCGGCGGCGAGGGTTGGGCGGGTTCAGGTCGACGCCTTCCGGTAAACCGCCATTCGGCTGGTCTCTCCGGCGGGTCAGGACACGTCCCCCCACCATCGGGCCGCCGCTCGGTCACGCTCGACGGGTCTGGCGGCTGGGGAGCCGGATCGGTTCCAAGCCGCCGCCGTCCCGAAACGGAAGGCCAGCCGCGACCATGCTCGTCAACCAGCTCGCTCTCGTATCCGAGACCAAGACCAACCAGATCACCCCTTCGCAGCTCAACCGCGTCGCCGCCGCGCTCCAGAAACAGGCGACGCGCGACTTCGCACCCCTGTGGCAAGTGAACGCGACCGTGGACGCGTTCGACAGGCTGGAGGACGTACCCGTCGGGTACTGGCCGCTGATCGTCGTCGACGAGGTGAGCGGCGCGGCGGGGTTCCACACGGACGAGAACGGGCAGCCGTACTCCCTGATCGAGTTCAGCGGCAGCTGGTCGCTGACGGCCAGCCACGAGATGCTGGAAATGCTGGGCGACCCGTTCGGCAACCGTGTGGTCTCCGGCAAGTCCCCGCACCCCGACCAGGGACAGGTCGAGTTCCTCGTGGAGGTCTCCGACCCGTCGGAGGCCGAGGAGTTCGGCTACACCGTCAACGGCCTGCTCGTCTCCGACTTCTTCACCCCGCGCTTCTACGATCCGGTCACCGTCGCGGGCGTGCGCTACAGCTTCGGCGGTCACATCACCGCGCCCCGGACGATCCTGCGCGGCGGGTACATCTCCTGGCGGGACCCGGTCGCGGACGAGTGGTGGCAGCAGACCTGGTTCGACGGCAAGGCGCCGACGTTCCGCAAGCTCGGCAAGCTGTCGGGCGGCGGCAGCATCCGCGAGGCCATCGACGCCCAGACCAAGACCGTCAGCCGCCTCGCCGCCAGCGGCCCCTCCTCCAAGCCCTATCAGGCGGCGCGCGCCCTCACGGCCCGCGTCCACGAGTCCACCAGCGCCCGGGCCGACGCATGGCGGGCCCAGATCGAGCGGCTGAAGGCGGCGAACCCGGCGGCGGACGCCTTCAAGGCCGAGGGACAGGGGAAGACGAAGGCCGGCAAGGCGAAGGCGAAGGCCAAGGGGAAGGGGAAGTAGGCGGAGGTGCGCAGGTGCGGAGGACAATCGGTCGCGTAGCACCTTCAGCCCGCCTGGCAGGGAGGCCGTCGTGAGTGAGGACACCCAGCGACGCAAGGAGCGCGCGGATCGCCTGCGCGAGATGATCCGACGACCCGGGTCGAAGCCCGGGCCTCCCGAACGGGAGAGCCTGCGGGAAGGCGTCGAACGCCGGATGCGCGAGCTCGACGAAGCCGAGCGCGAGGAGCACGAGAAGCACGAGAAGGGCGAGGAGCGCGAGAGGCTCCGGGGTGACCGGCGTCGCCCGGCGGCCGAGGGCGAAGACGGCGAAGCCTGAGCGCACCGGGACCGCGCCCGGCCGGAGCAGCGCCGGCCGGGCGCGCGGGCGTGCCCGAGGTCAGCCCGTCTTCTCCCCGGGGGTGCGGGCGTAGCGCTCGTAGACCACGTGGGAGCCGATCGTCCTCGTCTCGACGAGGTCCAGCCGCAGGAGGGCGGTGACCGGCGGCAGGAACGGCGTGCCGCCACCGACGACGACCGGGTGGCGGACCATGCGCAGCTCGTCGACGAGACCGAGGCCGATCGCCTCCGCGGCCAGGCCGGCGCCGCCGATCGCGACGTCCCCGTCGGACGCGTCGAGCGCCGCGGCGACCTCCTGCGCCAGCGGCCGTCGCGCGAGGCGTGCGTTGCCCTCGACGGTGTCGAGGGTACGGCTGAAGACGATCTTCGGCAGGGCGCACCAGACGTCGGCGAACGCGTCCCCGAGCGCGTCGGCACGCAGCGCCGGGTCCGTCTCCCACACGAGCATGGTCTCGTAGAGCCGGCGACCGCACAGGTGGGCGCCGAGCCGGCCCGTCTGCGCGAGGTGGAAACGGAACAGCTCCTCTTCGGGCTCCGTCCACCCGAACCCGCCCTCGCGGTCCTTGATGTAGCCGTCCACCGAGACGTTCATGGAGTAGATCAGCACGGTTGCCTCCCCTTCCTCCGTCCAGTGTGCGCGGCGCGGCACGGAACACGCGGGAGGCCCCGCGCGTAGCCTGGCGGCCCGAGGCGGCGGGAGACGGGAAGGCGGGGCGTTCATGGCCGAGGCACGGGGCGACGACCGGTACGCGTACGACGCCGTGGTCGTCGGGGCGGGGGCGGCCGGGCTGGCGTGCGCCTCGGACCTCCGCGCGGCCGGGCTGCGCGTGCGGCTGCTGGAGGCCGGGGACGCGGTGGGCGGCCGGATCCGTACCGACCGGGTGGCGGGCTTCACCGCCGACCGTGGCTTCCAGGTCTTCAACACCTGCTATCCGCAGGTCAGACGCCGCCTCGACCTGCGCGCCCTGTTCCTGCGGCCGTTCACCCCCGGGGTCCTGGTGCACACCGACGCCGGGCGGGTCCGACTCGCCGACCCCACCCGCCGCCCCCGCGACGGCATCGGGCTGCTGACCGGCGGGCGGGTCGGTCCGCGCGACGCGCTCGCCTTCGGCGTCCTCTCGGCCCGCTCCCTGCTGGAGCCCGCGTCCCGTGTGCGGGCCCGGCCGGACGTCACGACGCGGACGGCCCTGGCCGACGCGGGCCTGTCCGAGGAGTTCGTCGAGACGTACCTGCGGCCCTTCCTGTCGGGCGTGTTCCTGGAGGATTCCCTGGAGACCTCCGCGCGCTTCTTCCACCTGGTCTGGCGCAGCATGCTGCGCGGCACGCTCTGTCTGCCCCGCGACGGGATCGGCGCGGTACCGGCGCAACTCGCCGCGGGCCTGCCCCCGGGCGTCCTGCGCACCTCGTCACAGGTCTCCGGACTGGCTCCGGGCGGAGTGGTGTGCGCAGGCGGGGAACTGTGGGCGCGCGCCGTGGTCGTCGCCACCGGAGCCGGCGCGGCGGCACGCCTGCTGCCCGGCCTGCGGGCGCCGGAGGGGCGGACCGTCACGACCCTGTACCACGCGGTGGGACGTTCTCCGCTGCGCGAACCCACCCTGCTGGTCGACGCGCGCCGCCGGTTCCTGAACTCGTGCGTCCTCACCGAGGTCCAGCCCGGGTACTCCGGTGACGGCAGGGCCCTGGTGTCGACGTCCGTGCTGGGGGCCCCGGGTCCGGCGGAGGAGGCGGCGGTGGTCTCCGCCCTCGCCGAGGCGTACGGCGCGGACACGGGAAGCTGGGAGCCGGTGCACCGCGTGACGGTGCGCCACGCCCTGCCCGCCATGCCGCCGCCGCTCCCGCTCACCCGGACCACCCGCTTCGCCCCGGGCCGTTACGTCTGCGGGGACCACCGTGCGACGGGCTCGCTCCAGGGAGCGCTCGCCTCGGGGGCGAGGGCGGCCCGCGAGGTGCTCGCCGACCTCAGGGCTCCCGCCGTGCCGGGGGCGGTCCCGTGAACCGGGCGCGGGGCGAGGAGTCGCGCAGCCGCCGGTCGAGGAGCACCACGGAGGCGAAGCCGGTGGGCCCGGACGGGCCGCCTCCCTCGATGCCGGTGAGGAGGGCCGCCAGACCCCGTGCGTGCGTGGCGAAGACCCGGGGCGAGGTGAGGCGCCGGCGGGCTTGCTGCCCCGAGAGGGCCTCCTGGGCGCCGACGTCGAGGAGCACCATGTGCGCCGGCCGTCCGGTCCGCTCGGCGCTGCGGGCCAGCCAGCGGCGCAGCCAGGGCCGGCTGCCGCAGTCGTGGACGAGCAGCGGTCCGGTGCCGCGCATCCGCCTGCGTATCGTGCGCAGGTGGTGCAGCCGCGCCACGGGCCGGTACACCGCGTAGGGGAGCCAGGAAGGCATGAACGCCTCGCAGGAGGCGCGTGTGCGGCGCGGGTCGAGCACGGTCCCCGAACCGGCCCACGCGCGCAGCAGGGTGCTCTTCCCGCTGCCCGGGAGCCCGGCTATGACGACGACGGCGTCCCGCGGGTAGGACAGGCGCACGGCCTCGTCGTTACGGCCCCTCAGGTCGACGATCCCCTGCGGGGCGATGTCGCGGACGGAGCTCCGTCCTCGGTCCACGGCCGGCTTCGCGTCGTTCACGTCAGGGCCGGCCTCGGCCGCAGCGGACGGTACATCGTGCTCCTACTCCCATGCCGGGTGGCGTACGAGGGGCCCGGGGGTCCCCCGGCACCGCGGTGCGGTGTCCGGCCCTCCCCGACCCTATCCGGCACCCGGGCGCCCCCGTTCCCCGCGGATGCCGGTCCGGCGGGCCGCCTGGCCTGGCCTTCTTCCCCGCCCCTACAAGGAAGGGTCACGGAAATGTCTAGTTTGGGCAATACGTCATGTCTACGCAGGTTTGAGGATTCGACGAGGACCAGAGTGTGGCTCCTCGGCAGGACGCCGGGACTGTTCGGAGCCCGCCCGGCCGCCACGAGGCCGGGCCGTGCCGACCGTTGAAGGAGCCATCCGCATGTCCGCTTCCCTCGCCACCCGCCGCACCCTCGCCGCCGTTCTGGCGGTCGGCGCCCTGATCGGCGCCGCGTCGGTGCCGGCCGCCGCCGACGACCACCACCGCGACCACCGCGGCACGCACTCCGCCCTCGTCATCGGCGCCGTCGAGAACGCCGGCCGGGGGCACGACGACCGCGCCCTCAACGGCGAATGGGTCGAGGTGAGGAACACCGGCCGCCACAGCGTCAACCTGCGGGGCTACACCCTGACCGACAAGCAGGGCAACCGCTACCGCTTCCACGACCTCCGCCTCGCCGGCCGCTCCGGCGTCCGGGTCCACACGGGCCAGGGCCGTGACACGCAGCACGACGTCTACCAGGACCGCCGCCGGCAGATCTGGGACGAGCGCGACACCGCCACCCTCCGCGACGACCGCGGCAACGTCCTCGACTCCAAGTCCTGGGGCCGGCGCGGACACCACCACAGCTGAGCGGCTCCTGCGGCTCCCGCACCCGCCCGGGTGCGGGAGCCGGGCCGTCCGGCCCGTCCGGGCCGCGGGAGGGTTCGTACCCTGGAGGCATGCGTACGCGTCCCACCCTGGACTGGACCCCCTCCGGGGACCTGCCGCCGGGAACCACGGATCTGCAGCCGGTCGCCGACGTGCTGGGCGCCGGCGGTGTGCTGGTGCTCAGCGGGGCGGGGATCTCCACCGAGTCCGGCATCCCCGACTACCGCGGCGAGGGCGGCAGCCTGAGCCGGCACACCCCGATGACGTACCAGGACTTCACCGCCGACGCCCCGGCCCGGCAGCGGTACTGGGCGCGCGGCCACCTCGGCTGGCGCACCTTCGGCCGGGCCCGGCCCAACGCCGGGCACCGGGCCGTGGCGGCGTTCGGGCGCCACGGCCTGCTCTCGGGGGTGATCACCCAGAACGTCGACGGGCTGCACCAGGCCGCCGGCAGCGAGGACGTCGTGGAGCTCCACGGCAGCCTGGCCCGCGTCCTCTGCCTCTCCTGCGGGGCCCTCAGCCCGCGCCGCGAGCTGGCGCGGCGACTGGAGGAGGCCAACGCGGGATTCGAGCCCGTGGCCGCGGGGATCAACCCCGACGGTGACGCCGACCTCACCCGGGAGCAGGTCGGGGACTTCCGCGTGGTGCCCTGCGCGGCCTGCGGCGGCGTCCTCAAGCCCGATGTGGTGTTCTTCGGCGAGTCCGTGCCGCCGCAACGCGTCGAACACTGCCGCCGGCTGGTGCGGGAGGCGACCTCGCTGCTGGTGCTGGGGTCCTCGCTGACGGTGATGTCCGGGCTGCGGTTCGTCCGCCAGGCGGCGGAGGCCGGGAAACCGGTGCTGATCGTCAACCGGGACCGGACCCGCGGCGACCGGCACGCCGTCACCCGGGTCGCGCTCCCGCTCGGTGCGGCCCTCACCACCGTGGCCGACCGGCTCGGCGTGCCCGTCGACGGCGGGTCGGCGGACTGACCCCGGCGGGCGGTCAGCCGCCCGCGGGACGGCCGGGCAGCCGGGTGCCACAGCCGGAGCAGAAGCGGGCGTCGACCTCTATCGCGTGCCGGTGGCAGCGGGGGCAGACCAGGTGCAGGGCGCACGACGGGGGCTCGGTGGCCGGGGTGGCGGGAGCCCCGGCAGCCGGGACCGCCTCGGGGGCGGCCGCGGGGGCCGCGGCCGGGGCCGGCGGGGCGATGCTCATCCCCCGGCGTTTGCGGTGGACGGTCAGCACGACCAGGCCCTTCGGGCCGGCCAGCAGGGCCCGGGTGGCTCCGCGGGGCAGCAGGGCCAGGAAGCCGGGCGCCAGGTGCGACTGGGTGCCGTTCAGGGTGAGGATGCCCGTGCCCGAGACGACGACCAGCATGACGTCGACCTCGTCCTCGGTGTACGGCGCCCCTCCGGCCCCGGGAAGGTGGCGTACCAGGTTGGCGTCGAGCTGCCGGTCGCTGCCCCGCAGCCGCCACAACGCCCCGCTCTGGTTCTCCACGACCGCCGCGAGCAGCCCCGCGACGGTCGCCGTCTGCATCGTGTGCTCCTCCTCCACCAAGGCGCCCTTTCCCCGTCCGTCCGCGTTCGACCCCCTCATGATCCCGCACCGGCGCACCGGCGCGGGACCGGGAGCTCCGCGGGTCACCGCGGAGGGGGGCTCTTGACGTACAGGTGTTCCCACGGGGTGCGGGCGTACGACCGGCGGCGGCCGGTGCGCCGGGGCACGGAGGTGCCACGGTCCGGCTCAACGCCCCTGGAGCGCCCTGACGTTGTCGCCGAAGGTCCAGTTCCGGGACCCGTCCCAGTTGAGCGACCAGGTCATCAGTCCCTTGAGCCGGCCGCCGTAGGAGTTCCACGCCTGGGCGACCGTACTCGGGGCCATGTGGCCGCCGCCCGCGCCCGGCTGGGCCGGCAGACCGGGGACCTGCTTGTCGTAGGGCACCTTGACGGTGGTGTTCTGGACGACCAGGCCCCGGTCGAGGCAGTCGGTCTGCGCCGTGAAGCCCGCGACGGTCCCCGCGGAGTAGGAGTCGCCGCCGCAGCCGTACATGCTGCCGTTGTAGTACTGCATGTTCAGCCACCACAGGCGGCCGTTGTCCGCGTACTTCTTGACGACGGGCAGGTACGCGCCCCAGATCGACCCGTACGCCACGCTGCCGCCGGTGACGTAGGCGGTCTCCGGAGCCATCGTGAGGCCGAAGCCGGCCGGCATCCGGGCGAGGACGCCGTCGATGACGCGGATCAGGTTGGCCTGTGACGGGGAGAGCCGGTCGATGCTCCCGGAGCCGACGAGGCCGGTCTCGATGTCGATGTCGATGCCGTCGAAGTTGTACTTCTTGAGGAGGGGGACGATCGTCTCCACGAAGCGGTCGGCCACGGCGGTGGAGCCGAGGTCGATGCCGGCCGCCGCACCGCCGATCGACATCAGGACGGTGAGGCCGTCCTGTTTGGCCTGGCACATCTCGGAGGGGGTGGGCACCTTCACCGTGCTGTCCATCCCGTCCTCCCACAGGACGGTGCCGTCCGAGCGGATGACCGGGAAGGCCGCGTTGACCACGTTGTAGCCGTGGCCGCGGATACGGCTGTCGGTGAGGGGGATCCAGCCGAGGGGCGGGTGGACGCCGTTGGCGGCGCCGTCCCAGTTCTCCCAGTACCCCTGGAGCACCTTGCCCGAGGGCTTCGGCCGCAGGGCGCAGGTGTCGGGGGCGGTGCGGGGGCCGGCGGGCGGCGGGGTGTCCGCCGCGGCGGGTAACGGGGCGAGCAGTGACGCGGCGAGTCCGAGGCCGAGTCCGAGCAAGCGGAGGGTCCGACGGGGCATGGGTGTGCTCCCTTCGCGCCGTCCGCGCCTGGACGCGCGGGCGGGCGGGCAGGCCGGGGTGACCGGGAGGGAAGTGCGACCGTGGGGTGCGAACGCCGGCGGGACGGGGTCCCGGGAGCGTTCGCGGGGCGAGGTGCCCCAACGCCTCAACGTAGGTTTGGTCCAGACCATCCGTCAAGAGTGGCGGCAGGAGAGGGCCGCCCCGGCCGCCGCCACCCCGGCCCGTCAGTCCGTCAGTCCGTCAGTCCGTCAGGGACCGGACCGCCTGCCGCTCCAGGTCCAGGCAGCGGTCCACCCGATGCGCGCACGCGTCGAAGAGCTCGCGCCGCTGCGCCGGGCCGGCGTCGGGGGCCGCGTCCCGGGCGAGCGCGGCCAGTTCCGACCACTGGCCGGCCGACTCCCGCAGCAGTGCGGCGGCCTCGGGACGGCCGACGAGGTCCAGGAAGTCCGCGTACAGCGGCCGGGTCGCGCCCGGGGACGTCCACTCCTCCTCCAGGCCCGCGTACAGCCGGGCGGTGTTGGCGCGGAAGGCATCCGGCGTGCCGCCGAACCGGTGCTCCCAGCCCGCGCCGGTGCTGTCGTCGCGCAGCTGGGCGGCGAGCCTCTCCATGCCGCTGAAGCCGAAGTTCACGTCGAAGGCGTTCCCCAGGACGGGCCCGGTGAGGTGCCTGACGGTGGAGGCGATCGCCCCCTCGACGTCCGGCTCCCCCTCGGGCGGGCCGGTGGGCACGATCAGCTGGTGGCGGCCCTTGCGGTGCGCGGTCCAGGCGGCGCCGAACCGCTCGCGGTCGATCCGGTACGGGGTTTCGGCCCCGTCCTCGACCAGCAGTTCGTCGCCGTCGTACCCGGCGATGACGACGGTGTGCGCGTCGGTGCCGGTCATCTCGGCGTCCGGGTCGGGCCCGTGCCAGGGCAGGGAGGCCCGGTCGACCACGCAGAAGGCGGGCTGCCCGGCGTCGAGCGCGGCACGGACCCGGCCCCAGCGGGGGTTCATCGCCCGGGTCGCCTCGTACGGGACCCCGAGGCGGCCGAGCGCCACCTGGGCCCAGGGCTCGGGGTGCGCCTGGGCCACGATGGTGGCGAGGGGCGGCCTGCCCTCGTACGCGAAGACGAAGTACATGAAGCCGATGCCGCCGGCCAGGCCGGCCACGAGCTCCTCGTCGTGGACGCTGCCCAGGGCGTGGCGGATCAGCGAGGCCTCCCGGTGGCGCCGGGTGCCGAAGTCTTCGTATACGAGCACGGTCATGCGGCCACCCTAACCTTGGAAACAGCAGCTCAGCACCGTCCTTGAGTACGTACGGGCCGTTCACCTCCGTGCCGCGGCCGGCGACGGGGACGTCGCGGTACACCGGTGGGCGGCCGGCGGGGTGGTCCCCGGCGTGTGGCCGCGCCGGGGGGCGGGCGGGCGCCGTAGGTTCGCAGCACAGCGCCCGCGTGGTGCGGGGCGGCCGGCTCGGCGGAGTGCTCGGGAGAGTGTGGTCATGAACGGGAAGCGGATCATCACGGTCTTCGGCTCGACGGGGCAGCAGGGCGGTTCCCTGGCGCGGGCGGTCCTGGAGGACCGGGACGGCGGGTTCGCGGTGCGGGCCGTCACCCGCCGGCCGGATTCGGACGCCGCCCGGGAGCTGGAGCGGCTGGGAGCGGAGGTGGTCGGGGCGGACCTGGACGACGAGGAGAGCCTGGCGGGGGCGCTGCGGGGCGCGTACGGGGCGTACCTCGTGACGAACTTCTGGGAGGACATGGACGCCGCGCACGAACAGGCGCAGGCGGCGGCGCTGTCGCGGGCCGTCTCGCACGCCGGGGTGCAGCACGCGGTGTGGTCGACGCTGGAGGACACCCGGGAGTGCATCCCGCTGGAGGACGGGCGGATGCCGACGCTCCAGGGCCGGTTCAAGGTGCCGCACTTCGACGGCAAGGCGGAGGCGGACCGCTTCTTCCTCGACGACGGCGTCCCGGTGACGTTCCTGCGGACGACGTTCTACTGGGAGAACCTCTACGGGGCCTTCGCCCCGCAGCCCGCCGAGGACGGGGCGCTGGAGCTCGTCTTCCCGATGGGCGACAAGCGGCTGTCGGGCATCGCGGTGGACGACATCGGGCGGACGGCGTACGCCCTGTTCCGGGGCGGTACGGACTTCATCGGGGCGACGGTGAGCATCGCCGGCGAGCACCTGACGCTCGCGGAGATGGCGGCGGCGATGACCGACGCCCTGGGGCGGCCCGTTCGCTACCGGCCGCTGACCCCGGACGCCTTCCGGGCGCTGGGGTTCCCTGGTGCGGACGAGGCGGGGAACATGTTCCAGTTCTACGCCGACTGCGAGGCCCGGTTCGTCGCCGCCCGGGACGTCGACGCGGTCCGCGCGCTGCATCCGGGGCTCCAGGACTTCGCCACCTGGCTGGCCGGCCACCGGGACCGGTTCGCCTCCGTCTGACACCCGCGCGGGGCGGTCGCACCGCCGGGCGGCACGCGGCGACGCCCGGCGGGAGGTCCCGCCGGGCGTCGCCGGTGTGTGTCCGCTGTGCTGCGGTCCGCTGTGCTGCCGTCCGCCGTGCTGCCGTCGGCGGTTGCCGTGGGCGGCTTAGTACCAGTGGTTGGCCTGCCAGAAGTTCCAGGCGCCGACCGGGCTGCCGTAGCGGTCGTTCATGTAGTCCAGGCCCCAC
>NZ_JBVILR010000009.1:0-66052 GCF_055580265.1 Streptomyces sp. NPDC032091
GGAACGCACCTGCCAACGCCACATCGCGGAGATCATGCGCGCGGTGGGCGCCAAGTCGCGCTTCCAGGCGGGCTACCTCCTGTCGACGGCGGCCGCCTGCCGGGAGGCGGAGGAGGGGTCACTTCACGGAGCTGTACTGCAGGAAGAGGATCAGCATCGCGCCTGACGTGATCAGGGCCGCGGAGCCCATCCACATCACGGCGACCGCCGCTCTCCGCACCTTGGCAACTGCCCCCTCTTCCGAAACGGACATCCGCAGCCGGCCCACGGGCTCCGGCAACCCGGGGCGGGGCTCAGGCCGGGGGTTCGAGTTCGGGGATCAGGCGGCCTCGGCGGGAGAGGAGGAAGCGTTTGAAGGCGGCTACCGGTGGGGTGTCCGGGTGGCCGTCCAGCCAGGCCACGCCGATCTCGCGGACCGCGCGGGGGGCCGTCACCGTCAGTTCGACCACGCCCGGGCGGGGGACCAGGGGCGGGGGGAGGAGGGCCACGCCCAGGCCCGCCGCGACCAGGCCGCGCAGGGTTTCGGCCTCCTCGCCCTCGAAGGCCACCTTCGGGGTGAACCCGGCCTCCGCGCAGAGGTTGTCGGTGATGCGGCGCAGCCCGTAGCCCGGTTCCAGGGTGACGAACGTTTCCTCGGCGGCCTCGGCCAGGCGGATGCGCTTGCGGGTCGCGAGGCGGTGGTCGTCCGGGACGACCAGGCGCAGCCGCTGCTCGTCGAGGCGGCGGCCCACCAGGTCGGGGGCGTCGGGGACGGGTGAGGTCAGGCAGAGGTCGAGCTCGCCCGCGCGGAGTTTCTCCAGCATGGCCTCGCCGTAGTTCTGGACGAGGGCGAAGCGGACCCGGGGGTGGTCGGCGCGGAAGGCGCGGATCAGGCCGGGGACGGTCTCGGGGCCCAGGGTGTGCAGGAAGCCGAAGGCGACCTTCCCGACGCCGGGGTCGGCGTCCTGCTGTACGGAGCCGGCGGCGCGGGCGATCCCGGCCAGGGCCTCCTCGGCGGAGGCGAGGAAGGTGCGGCCGGCGGTGGTGAGGGCGACGGTGCGGCCCTTGCGGGCGAACAGCGAGACGCCCAGGTCCTGTTCGAGGCGGACCATCGCCCGGGACAGGGTGGACTGGGGGACGCCCAGTTCCTGGGCGGCGCGGGTGACGTGCTCGTGCCGGGCGACGGCGACGAACTGGGCGAGGCGCGGGGCCAGGCCTTGTGTCACGGTCATGTCTTCTTCGTAACGGTTCATTGATATCCGGACGCCTGAGGTGCAGTGATGCGGTGGTGGATTGATTATCGGTCGTTTGTGCATTGGACGCATGAAAAACAGGGGCCTACTTTCGAGGTATGCCTCCCGCTCATACCGGGGCACTCGTCATCCCGGGTGCCTCCATCCCGTCGTCCCCTGAGCCCCTCTCCCCCGGCCGCCCCGGCTACCGCCGGATGAGCCTCGCGCTCTTCGCCGCGGGCCTTGCGACCTTCGCCCTCCTCTACTCCACCCAGGCCCTGCTGCCCGCGGTCTCCGCCGGTTTCGGCGTGACGGCCGGTCAGGCCAGCTGGACGGTGTCCGCGGCCACCGGGGCGCTCGCCCTGTTCGTGCTGCCGCTCAGCGCGCTGTCGGAGCGGTTCGGGCGGACCCGGATGATGACCTGCTCGATGGTGGTGGCCGTCGGCATCGGCCTGCTGGTGCCGTTCGCGCCGAGCCTGGAGTGGCTGGTGGCGCTGCGCGCGGTGCAGGGCGCGGCGATCGCTGGCATCCCCGCCTCCGCGATGGCGTACCTGGCGGAGGAGGTCCGGCCCAAGGCGCTGGTCGGGGCGATCGGCCTGTTCGTGGCGGGCAATTCCATCGGCGGCATGAGCGGCCGCATCGTCACCGGCTGGGGCGCCCAGCTGTGGGGCTGGCGGGGCGGGCTGCTGGCCGTCGGCGTGATGGCGCTGGTCTGCGCGGTGGCCTTCCTGGTGCTGCTGCCCCGGGCGCGCTTCTTCCGTCCGGCGTCGCTGAACCCGCACGCGGTGGGCCGTACGGTCGCCGGGCACCTGCGGGACCCGCTGCTGCTGCGGCTGTACGGGATCGGCGCGCTGTTCATGACCGTGTTCGGTGCGGTGTACACGGTCATCGGCTACCGGCTGGTGGAGGCGCCGTTCTCGCTGGGCCAGGGCGTGGTCGGGTCGATCTTCCTGATCTACCTGGTGGGGACGGCCTCCTCGGCGGCGGCGGGGCAGCTGGTGGCCCGGACGGGGCGGCGCGGGGCGCTGTACCTGGCGGTGACCACGACCGCGCTGGGGCTGCTGCTGTCGCTGGCCGACTCGCTGTGGCTGATCCTGCCGGGGCTGGTGCTGATCACGGCCGGGTTCTTCGCCGGGCACGCGGTGGCGTCGGCGGCGGTGAGCCGGACGGCGAAGACGGGCCGGGCGCAGGCCTCCGCCCTCTACCAGTCCGCGTACTACCTGGGCTCCAGCGCGGGCGGCACCCTGGGTGCGCTGGCGTACCACGCCTCGGGGTGGGCGGCGACGGTCGGGATCGCGCTGCTGGCGGTGCTGGGCGTCGTCTCGATCACCCTGTACGGGTCGCACGCGGCCCGCGCCGAGCGGCGGATGCCGGGCGCGGCGGTGGCCGCGCGCTGAAGTCCCGTCCTAAGGCCTGTCGGACCCCTGTGCGGCGTGCGCGGCGCGCTCTAGCGTGGGGGCATCGGCGCCCCATGGTGCGGGCGCCGCAGGGGAGGACCGATGGCGGGGATACGCGTGCGTGTGCGGCGGCGGGCCGCGATGGTGTTCGGCGGGGCGCTGGCGCTGGCGGCGCCGATGGTGGTCGCGGGGGGCGGGGCGGCGCAGGCCGCCGAGGCCGCCGCCTCGTGCAACGTGACCACGGGGCCGTACCAGCGGCAGGTGGAGCAGTTCCTGGGGCGTCCGGTGGACGGGGTGCAGTCGGCGGCCGACTGCGCGGCGATCCAGTCCTTCCAGGCCACCCACGGGATCACCCCGACGATGGGGTACGCCGGGCCGCTGACCTGGCAGACGATGAGCACCATGCTGGCGCAGCGGGCGGCCGGGAAGAACCCGAACGCCGCGGGGCAGTGCCCCACCAACCTGGGGCGGATCGCCTGCGTCGACCTGACCCGGCAGCTGAGCTGGATCCAGGACGGGTCGACGCTGAAGTACGGGCCGGTGCCGGTGCGCACCGGCAAGGCGGAGACCCCGACGCGGACCGGGCTGAAGAAGATCTACTACCGCAACATCAACCACTGGTCGACGATCTACAACGTGGCGATGCCGTACGCGCAGTTCTTCGACGGGGGCATCGCCTTCCACTCGGTGGAGAAGAGCATGTGGAACCCGCCGGGTTCGGGCGGGTGCGTCAACATGACGACGGCCGACGCCAAGGCGTACTGGAACATGCTGACCAACGGCGAGGACGTGTTCGTGTACGGGCGCAAGCCCGGGACCTGACCTGACAGGCCGCGCGGCGCTGCGGCTGCCGTTGTCAGACCCCTCCGGTAGTTTCCGAAGTGACGGACGACACCCTGGGGGACGGCAGCCATGAGCGACCTCGCGACCACCACCTCACCGGAGCTCGACCCGGAGCTCGACGCGGCGATGGACCGCTACCGGGTCGAGCTGACCGGGTACTGCTACCGGATGCTCGGCTCGGCCTTCGACGCCGAGGACGCGGTGCAGGACACGTACGTCCGTGCCTGGCGGGCGTACGGGAAGTTCGAGGGCCGCTCCTCGCTGCGGTCGTGGCTGTACCGGATCGCCACGAACGTCTGCCTCGACCTGCTGAACGCGGGCAAGAAGCGGGCCCGGCCGATGGACCTCACCGCCCCGCAGCACCAGGCGTCCGCCGTGCTCAACGAGCGGCCCGAGGTGACCTGGCTGGAGCCGGTGCCGGACGGGCGGGTGCTGCCGCAGACCGCCGACCCGGCGGAGATGGCGCTGGCGAAGGAGTCCGTCCGGCTGGCTTTCGTGGCGGCGCTCCAGCACCTGCCGGCGAAGCAGCGGGCGGTGCTGATCCTGCGGGAGGTGCTGGCCTGGAAGGCGGACGAGGTCGCGCAGCTCCTGGAGACGACGGTGGCCTCGGTCAACAGCGCCCTCCAGCGGGCGCGGGCGACGCTGTCGGGGCAGGCGCTGCGGCCGAGCGATCCGGCGGACCCGCTGGACGCGGAGCAGGCGAAGCTGCTGGAGCGGTACCTGTCGGCCTTCGAGGCCTACGACATCACCCGGCTGACCACCCTGCTGCACGAGGACGCGGTGCTGTCGATGCCGCCGTTCGACCTGTGGCTGCGGGGGCCGGAGGACATCGCGGCCTGGCACTTGAACCAGGGCATCGGGTGCAAGGGCTCTCGCCTGATACCGACCACGGCGAACGGGCTGCCGGCGTTCGGCCAGTACCGTCCGCGCGAGGACGGCCGCCCGGGGCACGTGCCGTGGGCGCTCCAGGTGCTGGAGGTGTCAGAGGGCCGCATCGTCGGCCTCAACGCCTTCCTGGACACCGCCCGCTGGTTCCCCCTGTTCGGCCTCCCCGAGGAGCTCGACGAGGCCGACGAGGTCCAGTAGGGCCCGGAGGGCGGGGGGTGCGCCGGTGACGGTGAGGGCCCCGCGCCCGCGTGCGGCCAGCCGCAGCCGCGCGAGCACCGCGACGGCCCCCAGCCCGGGCGCGGTGACGGCCCCGGCCTCGCACACCACGGCGTCGGCCCCGTCGTCGTACAGCCGCGCCAGGCGCGCGCACAGCGCGGCGGCGTCCTGCTCGGTGGGGCTGGGCCCGGGCAGCGCGAATCGTCTGATCTCCACGAGGGGGTGACTCGCCCGCCGCCCCGAACTCATCGCCGCCGGGCGGCCGCCTCAGGGGGTGGGGAAGGTGGAGGTGTCCAGCTCCACGGAAAAGGGTTCGGGCAACGCGAAGGGGTCCCCGAACTTCCCGACCCGCAGGACTCGATACACGTCGCCCTTGGGCTCCCCGTAAAGGGTGATCGTCGGACCCCCGGGGGCGAACGCATCGACGAGGAGATACAGGGGGACACCGGCCTGGGCGTAGCCCGCAGGTTTGACCAGGCGATCATGCCTCAGGCTTGACTTCGACGCGATCTCGATGACGAGCTCCGCCGCTGCCGCCGGGACGAAGCATTCGTCCTCCGCCTCAAGGACGAGGTCGTTGGGCACGACCACCAGGTCGGGGATGTACATGCCGGTTTTGGCCGGGACGGCGACCGCCAGTGTCTGGTGGACGCCCCACTCCTCGGGCACGACGGCGTACAACGCCCGATTGAGCTTCGCCGCGATGTAGTTGTGCCTGTTCGCTGGTGCCGGCGTCACGGTGATGAGCCCCTCGATGATCTCCACCCTGCTGCCTTCCGGCCATTCCATCTCCTTCCAGAGGCGGACGGCACGGTCCCAGTCATCGCCCTCTGGAAGGTGCTCGACTGCGAGTGCGCTCATGGTGTGCTCCTCATGCTGTTGGCACCGGTCCCAGCATGCCGAACGGGACCGGCGGGGGTCCACCGGTCCCGTTCACCCGAAAGGGAAGCCGCAGGTCAGGCGATGCGGTCCAGGACGATCGGCGTGGCGGTGAAGGCCGTGCCGGCCGGGGCGACGTCGTAGCAGCCCTCCAGGGACGCCAGGGCGTAGTCGAACTTCTCCGGGGTGTCCGTGTGCAGGGTCATCAGCGGCTGGCCGGCCATGACGGTGTCGCCCGGCTTGGCGTGGAGCTCGATGCCCGCGCCCGCCTGCACCGGGTCCTCCTTGCGGGCGCGGCCCGCGCCCAGGCGCCAGGCGCCCACGCCGACCGCGTACGCGTCGAGGCGGGTCAGGACGCCCGAGGCGGAGGCGGTGACCACGTGCTGCTCGCGGGCGACCGGCAGGGCCGCGTCCGGGTCGCCGCCCTGGGCGGAGATCATCCGGCGCCACACGTCCATCGCGGAGCCGTCCGCGAGGGCCTTGGCCGGGTCGGCGTCCTTGATGCCCGCGGCCGTCAGCATCTCCTGCGCGAGGGCGATGGTCAGCTCGACCACGTCGGCCGGGCCGCCACCGGCCAGGACCTCGACGGACTCGCGGACCTCCAGCGCGTTGCCCGCGGTGAGGCCGAGCGGGGTGGACATGTCGGTGAGCAGGGCGATCGTCTTGACGCCGCTGTCGGTGCCCAGGGCCACCATGGTGGAGGCCAGCTCGCGGGCGTCCTCGATGTTCTTCATGAAGGCGCCGGAGCCGACCTTCACGTCCAGGACCAGGGAGCCCGTGCCCTCGGCGATCTTCTTCGACATGATCGAGGAGGCGATCAGCGGGATGGCCTCGACGGTGCCGGTGACGTCGCGCAGGGCGTAGAGCTTCTTGTCCGCGGGCGCCAGGCCGTCGCCGGCGGCGCAGATGACGGCGCCGGTGGTGTCGAGGACGTTCAGCATCTCCTCGTTGGAGAGCAGGGCGCGCCAGCCGGGGATGGACTCCAGCTTGTCGAGGGTGCCGCCGGTGTGGCCGAGGCCCCGGCCCGAGAGCTGCGGGACGGCCGCGCCGCAGGCGGCGACGAGCGGCGCGAGCGGGAGGGTGATCTTGTCGCCGACGCCGCCGGTGGAGTGCTTGTCGGCGGTGGGGCGGGAGAGGGAGTCGAAGTTCATCCGCTCGCCGGAGGCGATCATCGCGGCGGTCCAGCGGGCGATCTCGGTCCGGTTCATGCCGTTGAGCAGGATGGCCATGGCGAGTGACGACATCTGCTCGTCGGCGACGACCCCGCGGGTGTAGGCGTCGATGACCCAGTCGATCTGCTCGGGGCTCAGCTCACCGCGGTCCCGCTTGGTCCGGATGACGGAGATGACGTCCATGAGGTGACTTCCTTCTACGCGCATAGAGATGAGGGAGGGGGTTCCGGGAGGTTCAAGGAGTTTCAGGTGGGGGTGGAGCCCGGCTCGAAGACGGCCGACGGCCCTCCGCCCCGTGGGGCGGAGGGCCGTCGTCTCACGGCTGTCTGAGGTGGTCGGGCCCGAAGGCCTGCGGCAGCATCGCGCTCAGCGGCAGGATCCCGTCCGGTGTCTCCACCAGCAGGTCCGGGCCGCCGAACTCGTAGAGCAGCTGGCGGCAGCGGCCGCACGGGACGAGGATCTCGCCTTTGCCGTCCACGCACGTGAAGTGGGTGAGGCGGCCGCCGCCCGTGGCCTGGAGGGAGGAGACCAGGCCGCACTCGGCGCACAGGCCGAGGCCGTAGCTGGCGTTCTCGACGTTGCAGCCGGTGACCGTCCGGCCGTCGTCGACCCGTGCGGCCACCCCGACCGGGAAGCCCGAGTACGGGGCGTACGCGCGGGTCATCGCGGCCCGCGCGGCCGTCCGCAGGGCTTCCCAGTCCACCACCGGTGCCGGGGTCACTTGCCCTGGCCCTTGCGGTACGGCATGCCGTCCGCCTTCGGCATCCGCAGGCGCTGCGCCGAGAGGGCGAGCACGAGCAGCGTCGTGACGTACGGGGCGGCGTCGACGAACTGGCTGGGCACCTGGTCGGTGAGCGCGTACCAGACGAAGAGCCCGGCGGCGCAGACCGCGGCGATGCCGGCCTGGAGGTACTTCTTCTTGTACAGCTGCCAGGCGACGGCGAGGACGAGCAGGATCGCGATGAGCAGGAGCATCGCGTGCACGTTCTCGGCGCCGCCGCGCAGGCGGAGGCTGTAGGTGAAGCCGAAGAGGCCCGAGCCGAGGGCCATGCCGCCCGGCATCCAGTTGCCGAAGATCATGGCGGCGAGACCGATGTAGCCGCGGCCGCCGGTCTGGCCCTCCTGGTAGATGCCGGTGGAGACGATCGCGAGGAACGCGCCGCCGAGGCCGGCCATCGCACCGGAGACGATCACGGCGATGTACTTGTACTTGTAGACGTTGACGCCGAGGGACTCGGCGGCGACCGGGTTCTCGCCGCAGGAGCGCAGGCGCAGGCCGAAGGCGGTCCGCCACAGCACCCACCAGGTGAGCGGGACCAGCAGCACGGCGACGACGGTCAGCAGCGAAAGGTTGGTGACCAGGCCGCCGAGGGCGCCGGCGGCGTCGGAGATCAGGAACCAGTGCTTGCCCTGGAGCGTCGCCAGCCAGTCCGAGAGCCCCGGGACGGTGATCTCGGTGATCGGGTCGATGCGCGGGGACTGCTTGGAGGAGCCGCCGGGGGTCTTGTCGAAGGTGAAGTTCGACAGGTACTGGGTGAAGCCGACGGCGAGGATGTTGATCGCCACACCGGAGACGATGTGGTTCACGTTGAACGTCACGGTGATGATCGCGTGCAGCAGGCCGCCGAGGGCGCCGCCGACGATGCCGAGGACGACACCGGTCCAGGGGCCCCACTGGTAGCCGGCCCAGGCGCCGAACCAGGTGCCGAGGATCATCATGCCTTCGAGGCCGATGTTGACCACGCCGGCGCGCTCGGCCCACAGGCCGCCGAGGCCCGCGAGGGCGATCGGCACGGCGAGCTGGAGGGCGCCGGAGAACTGGCCGACGGAGGTCAGGTCGTTGGCGCCGGAGATCAGGCGGACGACCGAGACCAGCGCGAGGCCGGCCGCGACGATCAGCAGGATCCAGGGCAGGGTGAGCTTGCGGCGGCCGCCGCCCTTCTTGGGCGCGGCGCTCGTCGCGGAAACGGTGCTGGTGCTCACGCCGCGACCTCCTTGTTGTCGGTCTTGAGGGCATGGCCGGCGGCCAGCTCTTCGCCGACCTTCTGCTGCTGGCGGCGGATGCCGTAGCGGCGGACGAGCTCGTAGCTGACGACGACGGCGATCACGATCAGGCCCTGCATGATCGTGCCGATCTCCTTGGCGTAGCCCTCGGTGTCGAGACCGGCGGACGCCTTGTCGATGAAGGCGATCAGGAAGGCCGAGAAGAAGATGCCGATCGGGTTGTTGCGCCCGAGGAGCGCGACGGTGATACCGGTGAAGCCGACACCCAGCGGGAAGGACAGGTTGTAGGTGTGCGACTCGCCGAGCAGCAGCGGCATACCGGTCAGACCGGCGACCGCGCCCGAGATGAGCATCGCGGTCATGATCATCTTCTTGGGCTCGACGCCGGAGGCCTGCGCGGCGGACTCGCTGGCGCCGGAGGCGCGCAGGTCGAAGCCGAAGCGGGTCCGGTTGAGGACGAACCAGTAGACGACGCCGAGGGCGAAGGCCACGAAGGTGAAGCCGTAGATGTCGCCGCCGGGCAGGGAGACGGCCGGGAACCAGCCGGACTCCGGGATGTCACCGGTGGTCAGGTCGTTCGAGCCGGCCGGCTGCACGCCGAGGTTCTTCGGCAGGATCAGCCAGGCGATCAGGGAGGTCGCGATGGCGTTGAGCATGATCGTGGAGACGACCTCGCTCACCCCGCGGCGGGCCTTGAGGATGCCCGCGATGCCGGACCAGAAGGCGCCGGTCGCCATGGCGACGAGCACGATCAGCAGGATGTGCAGCGGCGCGGGCAGCGAGACCGCCGCGCCGACCACGGCGGAGACCATCGCCGCGAGACGGTACTGGCCGTCCACGCCGATGTTGAAGAGGTTCATCCGGAAGCCGACGGCCACGGCCAGGGCCGCCAGGAAGTAGATGCCGGCCTGGTTGATGATCAGGACCTGGATGTCCTCGTAGCCCGCCTGCTCGATCATGATCCGCAGCGGGTCGATCGGGTCCACGCCGGAGGCGGCGAGCACGAGCATGGTCAGCACGAGGGCGCTGATCAGGGCGAGCACCGGTCCGGCGGCTGCGAGGAGCAGCCGGTCCTTGTCGAATTTCTTCATCGGGCCTCGTCCTCCGTGGTGTCGCCGTCGACCCCGGCGGAGTGGTCGTCATGGGCTTCGAGGTGCCCGCTGGCAGCGCCGGTCATGGCGGTGCCGAGCTCCTCGGGGGTGATCGTCGCCGGGTCGGCGTCGGCGACCAGACGGCCGCGGTAGATGACCCGGAGCGTGTCGGACAGGCCGATCAGCTCGTCCAGGTCGGCCGAGATCAGGAGCACGGCCAGGCCCTCGCGGCGGGCCTCGCGGATGGCGTCCCAGATCTGCGCCTGCGCGCCGACGTCCACACCGCGGGTGGGGTGGGCGGCGATCAGGAACTTCGGGTTGTGGCTCATCTCGCGGCCGACGATCAGCTTCTGCTGGTTGCCGCCGGAGAGGGAGGCCGCGGTGACGTCGATGCCGGGGGTGCGGACGTCGTACTCGCGCACGATCCGCTCGGTGTCCTTGCGGGCGGCCTTCGGGTCGAGGATGCCGCCCTTGGAGTTGGGCTTCTCGGTGACGTGGCCGAGGATGCGGTTCTCCCAGAGGGGGGACTCCAGGAGCAGACCGTGCCGGTGGCGGTCCTCGGGGATGTAGCCGATGCCGCCCTCGCGGCGCTTGCGGGTCGGCAGGGCCGTGATGTCCGCGCCGTCCAGCGAGATGGTGCCGCCGTCCGGGCCGACCATGCCCATGAGGGCCTCGATCAGCTCCGTCTGGCCGTTGCCCTCGACGCCGGCGAGACCGAGGACCTCGCCCTTGTGGATGGTGAAGTCGATGCCGGCCAGGACCTCGCGCACGACGCCGTCCGGGTCGGTCGCGCCGAGGCGCAGGCCCTCGACCTGCAGCATCGGGGTCGTGGTCACCGTGGACTCGCGGGTCTCCGGCGAGGGCAGCTCGGTGCCGACCATGAGCTCGGCGAGCTGCTTGGTCGTGGCCGTCTTCGGGTCGGCGGTGCCGACCGTGGTGCCGCGGCGGATGACGGTGATGTCGTCGGCGACCTTCAGCACCTCGCCCAGCTTGTGCGAGATGAAGATGACGGTCAGGCCCTCGGCCTTGAGCTCGCGCAGGTTGTCGAAGAGCGCGTCCACTTCCTGCGGCACGAGCACGGCGGTGGGCTCGTCGAGGATGAGGGTCTTGGCGCCGCGGTAGAGGACCTTCAGGATCTCCACGCGCTGGCGGTCGGCGACGCCGAGGTCCTCGATCAGGGCGTCGGGGCGCACGCCGAGGCCGTACGCGTCCGAGATCTCCATGATCTTCTTGCGGGCCTTGCCGCCGATGCCGTAGAGCTTCTCGCCGCCGAGGACGACGTTCTCCAGCACGGTGAGGTTGTCGGCCAGCATGAAGTGCTGGTGGACCATGCCGATGCCGCGGGCGATGGCCTCGCCGGGGTTGTTGAAGGAGACCTGCTCCCCGTCGATGGCGATGGTGCCCTCGTCCGGCTTCTGCATGCCGTAGAGGATCTTCATCAGGGTCGACTTGCCGGCACCGTTCTCACCGATGAGGGCGTGGACCGTGCCCTTGCGGACGGAGATGGCGATGTCCTTGTTGGCGACGACGCCGGGGAAACGCTTGGTGATGCCGTGCAGTTCTACGGCGAGAGGGGGGCTGGACGCGTTGATGACGCACTCTCCTTGGCGCGGAAGGAGCCGGAAATAAGCCAAGTTGGCAGGAGGACAGGGCGGGGAGAGAAGGTATCGCGTCCACGATGCCTCTACGCGCGTAGCACTGTCGGAAGTGAAAACTTGCGGCCAACTGACCACAAGACTTCACGGACTGGGGGCGAAGACGCGGCTCGGGGTCCGGGAGCGGGTTGACCGCTTCCGGACCCCGGAGACCACGACTCACGCGTCAGACAAGGAGCCTTACGGCGCGGTCTTGACGGTGATCTTCTTGGCGATGATGTCGGCCTTGGCCTTCTCGACCGCGGCGGTGACGTCGGCCATCGCCTTGTACTGCGGGTTGGAGTCGGCCAGGGCGACACCGTTCTTGTCCAGGCCGTAGCGGACCTCGCCGGACTCCGGCTTGCCGTCCTTGACCGACTTGATCAGGTCGAAGACCGCGAGGGAGACGTCCTTGGTGACCGAGGTCAGGATGTGGTCCTTGTACTTCGCCAGACCCGGCTGGTTGTACTGGTCCGAGTCGACGCCGATGGCCCACTTGCCGGCGGAGGAGGCGGCCTCGATGGCGCCCGAGCCCGCGAGACCGGCGGCGGCGTAGATCACGTCGGCGCCACCGTCGAGCTGGCCCTTGGCGGCGGCCTTGCCGAGGTCGGGCTTGGCGAAGCCCGAGAAGTCCGGCGGCTGGGTCAGGTAGGCCGACAGCACCTTGGCGTTCGGGTTGGTGTCCTTGACGCCCTGCTCGAAGCCCGCCTGGAACTTCTTGATCAGCGGGACCTCGACACCGCCGATGAAGCCGACCGTGCCGGTCTTCGAGGCCTTGGCGGCGGCGACGCCGGCCAGGTAGGAGCCCTGCTCCTCGTTGAAGACCAGGTTGGCGATGTTCGGGCCGGTCTTCGAGGTGTCGTCGATGATGCCGAAGGTGGTCTTCGGGAACTTCTTCGCGACCTTGTCGATGGCCGGGGCGTAGGAGAAGCCGACGCCGATGACCGGGTTGTTGCCCTTGCGCGCCAGCTCGGTGAGGCGCTGGACCTTGTCGGCCTCGCTCTCGCCCTCGGTCGGCTCCGCCTCGGCGGTCTTGATCTTGAGTTCCTTCTCGGCCTTCTCCAGGCCCGCGTACGCGGCGTCGTTGAACGACTGGTCACCGCGGCCGCCGACGTCGTACGCGATGGCGGCGCTGGCGCTCTTCGTCTCGGAGGACGAGGAGGACGAGGAGGACGAGGCGTCCGAGGACTTCTTTCCGCCACAGGCGGTGGCCGAGAGGGCCAGCGCCGCGGACGCGATGCCCACGGTGGCGATCCTGGTGATCCGGCGCAAGGGGAGGCTCCTTCAAAACCTGACCGAAGCGCCACGACCGGCGCTGGTTTCGCGGCGATCGTAACGCGCGTAGATGTCAGTTAAAGGCCCGTTCATGAGTCGTTATCGGATCGTCGCGAACCGGACAGTGACCGATTGGTAACCGCGGGGACGTCCAGCCCTTGTGTACCAAGGGCTGGACAGGTCCGGCAGGGGACCGGCGGATGTTGTACAGAGCTTTGCTCGATCTTTTACGTGGAGGGCCTTGATCGGCGGCCGTCGAGCAGGGCGGCGGCCGTGAAGAACTCCACGCCCACCCCGATCGCCGACTCGTCGACGTCGAAGTCGCCCCGGTGCAGGTCGCGCTTGGCGGTGTCGCCGGGCTTGCGGACGCCGAGGCGGGCCATGGCGCCGGGGACGTGCTCCAGGTACCAGGAGAAGTCCTCGCCGCCGAGGCTCTGCTCGGTGTCCTCGACCGACTCGACGCCGCGCCGGGCCGCCATGGCCTCCCGGAGCAGCTCGGCCACCACCGGGTCGTTCACCACGGGCGGCACGCCGCGCACGTGGTTGATCTCGAACTTGGCGCCGTGCATCGTCGCGACCTCGTCGATGGCCGCGTGGATCATGTCGGGTGCCTCGTACCAGGCGTTCAGGTCCAGGCAGCGGACCGTGCCGGAGAGCTCGGCGTGCATCGGGATGACGTTGCAGGCGTGCCCGGACTCGATCCGGCCCCAGGTGACGGACATGCCCGAGCGGGCGTCCATCCGGCGGGCCAGCAGGGCCGGCACGTCGACGGCGACCCGGGCGGCGGCCGTCACCATGTCGGTGGTCAGGTGCGGGCGGGCGGTGTGGCCGCCGGAGCCCGACAGGGTGACCTCCAGCCGGTCGCAGGCCGAGGTGATCGGGCCGGCCCGCAGGCCGATCCGCCCGGCGTCCACGCGCGGGTCGCAGTGCACCGCGATGATCTGGCCGACGCCCTCCAGCACCCCGGAGTCGATCGCCTCGGTGGCTCCGCCCGGGAGCACCTCCTCGGCCGGCTGGAACAGCAGCCGCACCGGGCGCGGCAGCAGGCCCTGCCGGTCGAGCTCGGCGAGCACCAGCCCGGCGCCGAGGACGACGGAGGTGTGCACGTCGTGGCCGCACGCGTGGGCCCGGTCCGGGACGGTGGAGCGGTACGAGACGTGGCTCTTGGCGTCGGGGATGGGCAGGGCGTCGATGTCCGCGCGCAGGGCCAGCATCGGCCGCCCCCCGTCCCAGGTGCCGACGTCACAGATCAGCCCCGTGCCGGACTTCAGCACCCGTGGTCGCAGCCCCGCCTTCTCCAGCCGCGCCTTGATCGCCGCCGTGGTGCGGAACTCCTGGTGTCCTAGTTCCGGGTGCATGTGCAAGTCGCGGCGGAAGGCGATCAGTTCGGCACGCAGGTGATCCGGAAGCTTGCCGGGCAGCTCGGGCCGGTCGGGCTTGCCGGGCAGGGCGGGCAGGGACTCGCGGGACATCAACTGGTTCACCCGTTTAAGGGTAGGCGCACGGATGGGTCAACTGTCTGGAGATCACCAGAAATTCATGCCGTTAGGGGAAAGAAAAGCGACCTCTGGACGCATGACCGGATGCACCCGGGGGTAAACTCGCGCGCTCATCCGGCCGCCGGAGCCGCTCCCAGGGCGAGTCTGCGCACATCACGGGCGGTGTCGGTGACGCCGGCGAGGAAGCCGCGGGCCCTGGGCGAGGCGGTGGCGGTGAGCCAGGCGGGGTCGATACCGCATACCGCGACGGTCACGCCCGTGCCGGTGAGCGCGTACGGCAGCGTGTGGACGACCGTGGACGGAAAGCTGACGACCGTGCGGCCGATGGGGCCCCTGCGCGCGATGAGCTCCAGCGGCAGGTCCGGGCGGACGATCTCCAGCCCGGTCGCCTCGCTCAGCGCGCGCAGCTTCTCCGGCGCCTCCCGGCGGTGCGCGAAGTAGCGGGTCACGCCGTGCTCCCGGGCCAGGGCGCGCACCGCGTCCAGGTAGCGGAAGGGGTCGATCACCCCGGTCTCCACCAGGGAGGTGCCGACCAGGTCGGTGCCCCGGGTCAGGCGGGGCGGGCCGAAGCGGGCCCGGGTCCAGGCGAAGTCGTTGACCCGCAGCCGGGCGCCGGGCGGCGGGGCGAGCGGCATCGAGGTGAACAGCTCGACGGTGCGCCCGGCGCGCGCGGTGAGCCGGCGCCGCGCGGCGGCCGACACCGGGGCGTACGCGAGCTCCCGCGCCCGGGACGCGGCCCCGCCGCCGGTGCGGTGCCAGCGGCGCAGGCGCTCGCCGCGGCCGAGCTGCGCGACGAACTCCATGGTGGCGGTGCCGTCGTCGACGACGACCAGCTCGGCGGCCCGGGACGGGACCAGCAGCAGCTGGAGGAGGCGGGAGAAGGGGTCGCCGACCACGATCCGGTGGGCCCGGCGCACGGCGGGGGCGAGGGCGGCCAGGGCGCCCGTGGGGGAACCGGAGCCGCCGCGGGCCTCCTGCCAGTGGACGGCGTGGCCCTCGCCGCGGGCGATCCCGGCCACCCGGCGCAGCTGGCCCCGGGACATGGGGTCCGTCGGCGGCAGGACGACGATGCGCAGCCCGTCGGCGTCGCCCGCGCGCGGCCCGTCGGCTCCCGGCGGCGGCCCGGGGGCGCGGTCGCGGTCCGCGGCGGGGCCGGGCTGGCGGGGGACTCCCGTCAGCAGCGGGCCGCCGTCCCCGCGCCGGGCGTGGGCCCACTCCAGCACGTTGAGGAGCTGGACCGGGCTCTCCACGAGGGCCAGGGTGGGGGGTGAGGGGTTCACGACGTACTCCGCTCTGAGGAGGAGGGCCGGGGGCGGTCAGGACGCCGCGGGGGCGGGGGCGGGGAGGGGGCCCCGGACGCGGCGGAGCTTCTTCATGGGGGCGAGCTCGGAGTCGTAGACCTTCTTGACGCCGTCGCCGAGGGCGGTCTCGATGGTGCGGATGTCGCGCACGAGGCGGGTGAGGCCGCCGGGCTCGACGGAGGCGGCCTGGTCGGAGCCCCACATGGCACGGTCGAGGGTGATGTGCCGCTCGACGAGGACGGCGCCGAGGGCGACGGCGGCCAGGGTGGTCTGCAGGCCGGTCTCATGGCCGGAGTAGCCGACGGGGACGTTGGGGTACTCCTCCTGGAGGGTGTTGATCACCCGCAGGTTGAGCTCCTCGGCCTTGGCCGGGTAGGTCGAGGTGGCGTGGCAGAGCAGGACGTTCTCGCTGCCGAGCACCTCGACGGCGTGCCGGATCTGCTGCGGGGTGGACATGCCGGTGGAGAGGACGACGGTGCGGCCGGTGGCGCGCAGGGCCCGCAGCAGCTCGTCGTCGGTGAGGCAGGCGGAGGCCACCTTGTGGGCGGGGAGGTCGAACTTCTCCAGGAAGGCGACGGCCTCGGTGTCCCAGGGGGAGGCGAACCAGTCGATGCCGCGCTTGGCGCAGTGCTCGTCGAGGGCGAGGTAGTCGGCCTCGCCGAACTCGACGCGGTGGCGGTAGTCGATGTAGGCCATCCGTCCCCAGGGGGTGTCGCGTTCGACGTCCCACTGGTCGCGGGGGGTGCAGAGCTCGGGGGTGCGCTTCTGGAACTTGACGGCGTCGCACCCGGCCTCGGCGGCGGCGTCGATGAGGGCGAAGGCGGTGCCGAGGTCGCCGTTGTGGTTGATGCCGATCTCGCCGACGACGTAGACGGGCCGGCCGGGGCCGGCGACGCGCCGGCCGAGGGTGCGCAGGCGGGGGCTGAGGGGGGCGACGGTCATGGCGACGGGTGTCCTTCGCTGGGGTGTGGGTGTGGGTGGGGGTGGGGATGGGTGTGGGGGCGGTCGGCGGGACCGCCGCGGGGCGGGATCACCGCACGCCCCCTCACAGCTCGCCCAGCCTGCGGATCGCCGGGGCCACGCGCTGCACCCCGTGCCGGTAGGCCCCCCGGGCGGCCTCGCGCAGCCGCCCCCGTACCCACCGCCGCGCGGCCGACCCGCCCTGCCGTGCGGCTCCCGGGAGCGGAGTGCCGTCCGGGGCGAGGTGCTGTCGGGCGAGGATCCCGGGCAGGTATCCGGGGGCGGTCTCCAGGGTGTAGTACGGGGCCACGGGCGCGAGCCGCTCCTGCGCGAGCAGCCCCGCGAGGCGCTCCCGGGCGGCGGCGTAGGGGTCGCCGGGCCCGGCGGGCTCCTGCCCCGGGGGGTGTGCGGACGGGGGGTGTGCGGCCGGGGGGTGTGCGGACGGGGGGTGTGCGGACGGGGGGTGTGCGGACGGGGGGCGGCGGGCGCCCGGGACGCCGTGGGCGGTCAGCCAGGACGGGGTGCCCCGGGGGAGCAGGCCCGCGTCGAGCTGGTCCCACGAGGCCAGGCAGCCCGAGCCGAGGAAGTGCTGGTTGCCGAGGGACTCGCGGATGCCGAGGTCGGTCAGGACGGCGGTCGGGATGCCGCGGTGGAGGGACTCCAGGGCGGCCGTGGAGGAGACCGTGACCAGCAGGTCGGCGGTGTCCAGGACCTCGCCCATGTGGCCGTAGACCAGCCGCAGGTTCGGCGGGAGGCCGCCCGGGAGGCGTTCGGCCAGGCGCTGGTAGGGGTGTTCCTCCAGGTGGGTGGTGTGCTCCCCCGGCCGGCTGCGGAGTTTGACCAGCACCTCCCGGTCCGGGTGGAGCCGGGCGTGTCCGGCGGCCCGGCCCAGCAGGTAGGCGCGGTCGGCGCGGCCCTCGGGTACGGAGGGCTGGACCGCGAAGACCACCCGGTGGGGGCCGGTGCCGGCGGGCTCGTACGGGGCCCCGTCCAGGAAGGGCAGGGCGGTCTCCGTCACCGCGTCCGGGTCGGCGCCCACGCCCCCGTAGACGGCGCGGAAGCGCTCGGCGTCGTGGCGGGAGTTGGCGAGCACCAGGTCGGCGCCGTGCCGCAGCAGCAGCCCGTCGGCGAGCTTCTCGTAGACCACGCCCACGTACCCGGTGACGAACACCGGCCGCCGGGCGGGCTCCGGCCACAGGGCGCGCGCCCCGTGGAGGACGGCCTGGACGCCGCCGCCGACGAGGGCGAGGACGACCACGTCGTAGCGTTCGCGCCCGAGTTCCGCGAGGAACTCCGCGCACGTCACCTCCACCGGCGCGGCGTCGGCCGCGGCCCCCGCCTCGCCGAGCTGGCGGGCGGTGGGAGTGGCGCGGCCGCGCAGGAGGTACCCGGTGATCCGGTGGCCCGGGGAGCCTTCGGAGGGGGCGAGGCGGCGGGCCGTGAGGGCGCCCCATTTCCACCGCGTGTCGGAATCGGCGAGGATGGCGATCCTTTGATCGGACCGGCTTCTGCTGAGTGGCACTGGCACCCGGCAGAAGCTATTCCGCATTTCCGGTGGTCGGCCCAACGAGTGCGCAACGCCGGGTTAACAACCCGTCGACGAATTGCGAAAGCGCCCCGGTTAACGCGACCGCCCCGCGTCGTTCACATGGAATACGCGTCGGGGCCACGGCAAATGCCCGGAGCGCGCCCTAGGGTCTCGCGGGTGCTGAAGCTCTCTGTGGTCGTGCCGTTCTACAACGTGCAGACATACGCACCGGATGCCCTGCGGAGCCTCGAACTCAACGCCCGCGAGGATTTCGAGTTCCTGCTCGTCGACGACCGCTCCACGGACGGGACGCCCGCCCTGCTGGAGCGCGCCGCCGCGGCCCTGCCGGGGGCGGTGCTGCTGAGACGGGAGCGCAACGGCGGGCTGGCCACCGCCCGCAACACCGGGCTGGACGCGGCGCGCGGGCGCTACCTCGCCTTCCTGGACGGCGACGACTGGCTGGCGCCCGGCCACCTGGCCCGCACGCTGGCCGCCATCGAGGCCCTGGGCTGCGATTTCGTCCGAACCGACCACGTCCGGGTGACCGGCCGGGAGCGGATCGTGCAGCGGGTGCCGTACGGGCCGGAGTCGGTCGTGGCCGATCCGCGCGCCGGGATCCTGCCGGCCTCCCGGGCCACCGCGGTGGACTACCCGTACGCCTGGGCCGGGATGTACCACCGGCGGCTGCTGGACCGGGGGCTGCTGCACTTCACCGACGGGCTGCGGACGGCGGAGGACCGGCCCTGGATCTGGCGGCTGCACCGGGAGGCCTCCTCGTTCGCCGCGGTCGGCCTGCCGGGGGTCTTCTACCGCCGGGGTATTTCCACCTCGTTGACGCAGATCGGTGACGAGCGTCAGCTCGATTTCATCCGGGCTTTCGACCAGGTCCTCAGCGAGACGGCGGCCGACCGGGAATCCGAACTCCTGATCCCCAAGGCCGTCCGAACGTATTGCGCAATTATCGCGCACCACATCGGCTCGATCGAAAGGTTCGAACCGGCCGTGGCGAAAAAACTCCGTGCGGCGAGTGCGGAAGCGCTCGCCCGCATGCCCCGGGCCGTCCTGGAAGGGGCCCTGGACTCGATGGACGCCGGGCGTTCCGCCCTGCTGCGCAGGCTGCGCCGCCGGACCCCCTTCGGGGCGGCCGCGTGAACGTGACGCAGGTGTTCCTCGCCTCCACCCTCTACGGCGCGGTCACCCTCGCCGCCGCCCTCGACTCCGGCTGTCTCCCGCCGGCCGGCCGCCGCATCCTGCTGACCAGCAACCACTCCCCCGCCCCGGAGGTCACCCCGGGCCTCGACGCCGCGCCGGGGTTCGCCGCGCTGCGCACCCGCTTCGACGAGGTGATCGACTGGAACGCGGTCGTCGCCCCGCAGCACCCCGGCGTCTGGGCCCCCCGCCCGGAGGACGTCCCGCTGTGGGAACGGCAGCTGCGCCGGCTGTGGGGGCTGGGCGGGGACCGGGTCGAGCTGGTCGTGGAGTCCCTCCAGGTGCCGCCCGCGCAGAGCCTGTGCCGGCTGTTCCCGGGCGCCGCGATCGAGGTCTACGCCGACGGGCTCATGTCGTACGGGCCCACCCGCTTCCGGCTCGACCCGCAGATCGGGATGCGGGTGCGGCGGGTCCTGCACCTGGACCTGGTCCCGGGGCTGGAGCCGCTGCTGCTGACCGAGTTCGGGGTACGGGCCGAGCCGGTCCCGGCCCCGGCCGCGCTGAAGGTCTTCGCCGAGCTGGCCGACCTGACGGACCCGCCCGGCCCGCTCCCCGGCCCCGGTGCGGACGACGAGCCGCCCGCGCTGCTGCTGGGCCAGTACCTGTCCGCGCTGGAGCTGATGTCCCCCGACGAGGAGGAGGAGCTGCACGCCGCGATGGTGCGCGGGGCCCACGAGTGGGGGCACCGGGACCTGGTGTTCAAACCGCACCCGAACGCCCCGGCGGCGTACGCGCGGCGGGCCGCGGCCGAGGCCGGCCGGCTCGGGGCCCGCCTGACGGTGCTGGACGCGCCGGTGCCGGCCGAGGCCCTGTACCGGCGGCTGCGCCCGGCGCTGGTGGTCGGCTGCTTCTCGACCGGGCTGCTGACGGCCCGGGCGCTGTACGGGATCCCGGTGGCGCGGACCGGCACCGGGGCGCTGCTGGAGAGGCTGGCCCCGTACCAGAACAGCAACCGGATCCCGCTGACGCTGGTGGACGCGCTGGTCCCGGACCTGGACGGGCCGCCGCGGGATCCGCCCGCCGATCTGCCGGGGCTGGTCGCGGCGGTGGGCTTCACCATGCAGCCCCGGATCCTGCCGGACCGCCGCGCCGGGGCCGAGGCCTACCTGGCCCGGCACCTGGACCCGTACACCCGCCGCTACTTCGGACGCCGCCGGCTGGCGGTGCTGGGGCTGCCGGGCGGGGTCCCGCGGCGGCTGGCGTTCCTGCCCCGCAGCCGCGCCGTGCGGCGGATGGCGCACCGGCTCCGCAGACGGCTGGGCCGGTTCGGCGCCGGCTCCTGAACGGTGCCGGCTCCCGAGCGGTGCCGGCTCCCGAGCGGTGCCCGTCAGCTGGTGGCGAGCTTGGCGGCGAAGCCGAGGAAGATCACGCCCGCCGCCGAGGTCGCCCCGGCCGACAGCCGCCTGCGGCGCCGGAAGGCGGCCGCCAGGCGGGTGCCGGTGAAGATCAGGGTGGACAGGTAGGCGAGGCTGACCAGCTGGGAGATGGTTCCGAGCAGCAGGAACGACAGCGCCGGGTGGGCGTACCCGGGGTCGACGAACTGCACGAAGAACGACAGCAGGAACAGGATGGCCTTCGGGTTGAGCAGGCTGACCACCAGCGCCCGCCGGTACGGCCGCTCGGCCGTGCCCGCCGCGTCCGCGCCGGCCGGCTCCGGCTCCTCCTCCCGCGTCCGCCGCGCCCGCCACATGGCCCACGCGGCCCGCAGCATGCCCACGGCGAGCCAGCCCAGGTAGCCGGCGCCGAGCACCTTGACCACGCCGAACAGCACCGGGCTCGCCTTGAGCAGCGCCCCCGCGCCGACGGCGGTGAGCACCATCAGGACGGTGTCCCCGGTGAACACGCCGAAGGCGGCCCGGTAGCCCTGCTTCACCCCGCGCCGCGAGGCGACGGACAGGACGTAGAGGGAGTTCGGCCCCGGCAGCAGGACGATCAGCACGACCGCGGCGAGATAAGTAGGAAGATCTGTCACACCCAGCATGGGCAGGAGTGTCCCATAGGTACGCACCTGTCTCGCCAGTGGGTTTCCTCACCCCAGACCGGCGGGCTCGTACGTCCCCCAGACCTCCCGCAGCACCCCGCACACCTCGCCCACGGTGGCCCGCGCCCGCAGCGCCTCCTTCATCGGGTGCAGCACGTTCTCCTGCGTCCCCGCGGCCGCCTCCCGCAACTCGTCGAGCGTGTAGCGCACCGCCTCCGCGTCCCGCCCGGCCCGCAGCCGGGCCAGCGCCGCGCACTGGCGGGCCTCGACCGCGGGGTCGACGCGCAGCGGCTCGTACGGCTCCTCCCGTTCCAGCGCGAAGCGGTTGACCCCGACCACGACCCGCGCCCCGGCCTCCTGCTCCCGCGCGATCCGGTAGGCGTTGGCCTCGATCTCCGCCTTCTGGAAGCCCGCCTCGATCGCCGCGACCGCCCCGCCGAGGTCCTCGACCCGCCGCATCAGGGCCAGGGCCGCCTCCTCCACCTCGTCCGTCATCCGCTCCACGGCGTAGGACCCGGCGAAGGGGTCGGCGGTGTGCGGCACGTCCGTCTCGTACGCCAGCACCTGCTGGGTGCGCAGGGCCAGCCGGGCCGCCTTCTCCGTGGGCAGGGCGATGGCCTCGTCGAAGGAGTTGGTGTGCAGCGACTGCGTCCCGCCGAGGACGGCGGCCAGCGCCTGCACGCCCACCCGTACGAGGTTCAGCTCGGGCTGCTGCGCCGTCAGCTGCACCCCGGCGGTCTGGGTGTGGAAGCGCAGCATCAGCGACTTGGGGTCCTTGGCCCCGAACTCCTCCCGCATGACGCGGGCCCAGATCCGGCGGGCCGCCCGGAACTTGGCCACCTCCTCCAGGAGGGTGGTGCGGGCGACGAAGAAGAAGGACAGCCGGGGCGCGAACTCGTCGACGGCCATCCCCGCGGCGAGGGCGGTGCGGACGTAGGCGACGGCGTCGGCGAGGGTGAAGGCGATCTCCTGCACGGGCGAGGCCCCCGCCTCGGCCATGTGGTAGCCCGAGACGGAGATGGTGTTCCACTTGGGGAGCTCGGCGCGGCAGTAGCGGAAGGTGTCGGCGGTCAGCCGCAGGGAGGGCCCGGGCGGGAAGATGTACGTCCCGCGCGCGATGTACTCCTTCAGGACGTCGTTCTGGACGGTGCCCGTCAGGCGGCAGCCCGCGACGCCCCGCTCCTCGGCGACCAGCTGGTACATCAGCAGCAGCAGGGCGGCCGGGGCGTTGATGGTCATCGAGGTGGAGACCTGGTCGAGGGGGATGCCGTCCAGGAGCACCCGCATGTCCTCGACGGAGTCGACGGCGACGCCGACCTTGCCGACCTCCCCGGCGGCGAGGGGGGCGTCGGAGTCGTGGCCCATCTGGGTGGGCAGGTCGAAGGCCACGGACAGGCCGGTCCCGCCGCCCTCGATGAGCCGCCGGTAGCGGGCGTTGGACTCGGCGGCCGTGCCGAAGCCGGCGTACTGGCGCATGGTCCAGGGCCGGGCGGTGTACATCGCGGGATGGATGCCCCGGGTGTACGGATACTCCCCGGGCGCCCCGAGCCTGCCGACGGGGTCCCACCCCGCCAGGTCCGCGGGCCCGTAGACGGGTTCGATCGGAATTCCGCTCTCGGTGCGGGCCGTGGGACGGACCATGCGGTGGACCTCCGTGTCCGTGGAACCGACCGGCCTGGGGCTGGTGGGACTGCCCGCGACGACCGCTGGTCACAATGGCGCAACATCGTGGGTTCGTCCGCAACTGTCCACGCCCGTGAGGCATCACCTGAATACACGACGATGAATCCGGGGGATCCGCGATGCACCGACAGAGAGCCACCATCCGCGCGTTCGGCCTCGCCGCCGCCCTCGCGTTCGCCGCCGCCGGCTGCGGGCCGCAGCACGCCGGTTCCGCTCCCGCGGCGTCCTCCGGGCCGGTCGCGCCGTCCTCGGCCTCTCCGTCCGGGCCGGACGACAAGCCGGGCGCCTCCTCGCCCGCGCCGTCGCCGACGGAGTCCGCGTCCCCCTCGTCCTCGTCCTCGCCGCCGGCCTCGCCGTCGCGGTCCGCGGCCCCCGCGGTGAAGCCGGTCATGGCCAACGGTGACGAGAACGACCAGGTGCGCGAGCTCCAGGCCCGGCTGCGGCAGCTGGACCTGATGCCGGGCGCGCCCACCGGGTTCTACGGTTCCAAGACCACCGCCGCCGTGAAGGCGTTCCAGTCCCGGCACGGGCTCGACGCGACCGGTGCGGTGGACGAGGCCACCTGGCGCAAGATCCAGGACCTCAGCAGGAAGCCGACGGAGGAGGAGCTGCGCCCGCCGACCACCAACGAGGTGGCCGCCCCGGACCCGCGCTGCCTGCAGGGCCGGGTCCTGTGCATCAGCAAGGAGAGCCGCACCCTCGCCTGGATGATCGACGGCAAGGTGGTCTCGTCGATGGACGTGCGCTTCGGCTCGGAGAACACGCCGACCCGCGAGGGCCTGTTCCAGGTGGAGTGGAAGGCGAAGGACTGGACGTCGACGATCTACCACACGCCGATGCCGTACTCGATGTTCTTCAGTCAGGGCCAGGCGGTGCACTACTCGGCCGACTTCGCGGCCCGCGGCTACGCCGGCGCCTCGCACGGCTGCGTGAACGTCCGGGACAAGGCGAAGCTGTCGGCGCTGTTCGACCAGGTGAAGGTCGGCGACAAGGTCGTCGTCTACTGGTGACCGTGATTCGGTCGACCGACCGGCCGGAGCCGTGGGAGAGAGAGGGCGCGGGCAGGGCCGGGGGAACGTGCCCCGCCCGCGCCGGGTGCGCAGAGCCCAGGGGTACGGGGGGAACCCCGGCTCTCGCGCGGCCGATGACCAGTCGGCTCGCTCTGTACTGCGTCGGCGGGTCGAAAAGTGTTACTGCCCCGCGTACGGGGGTCCGTCAGCGGGTGCGGAAGCCCAGCGGGCCGCCCGGGTTCGCGGCCGGTGAGGGGGTGAGGACGCTGCCGGGGTCGACGGTGCCGCCCTGCGGGGTGCCCGAGCGGGGCGCGTCCAGCAGGGTCGCGCAGAAGCGCGGGACCTTCGCGACGCCGCCGGCGATCAGGGCGAGGTACTTCTTGCGGTCCTCGCCCAGCTTGTTCGCCCGGTGGTCCCGGCACAGTTCCTCGGGGCGGTTCTTCGCCTGGAGGTCACGGTCCTTGTCCGCGCCGCCGTTCACGTTGCCGTTCCCGTTGTCGTTGCCGGTCCCGCCGTTCTTGTCGGTGAACGTGTTGCGGGTGCCGTCCGTGCCCGCCGCGCCGCCGCCCCCGGTGCCCGGGCTCGTCACCGCGCCCGGCGGCAGCGACAGGCTGGGAGCCGCGTCCAGGGGGGTGCGGGCCAGCCCGTCCGGCGGCAGCGAGAAGCCGGGGCCGAGCGAGGCGAGGCCGCCGCTGCCCTCGGGAGTGGGCCGCAGCTGGGGCAGGGGGGTGGGTCCGGCCGTCTCGCCGGCCGGCGTGCGGTCCGAGTCGGCGCTGACCGAGACGGCGGGCGCGGGGCCCGCGGTGAGGTGCACGGCCCGGTCCAGCAGGCCGGCGCCGGCGACGGCGGCGATCCCGCCGACCGCGACCCCGGCCAGCGCGGCCGCCAGCCCCAGTCGGGCGGGGGTGCCGTAACGCCGCTGCGCGGGGATCCGTACGACGGGTATCGGGGCCAGGTCGATCACGGGCTCGCCGGGGACTCCGCAGCGGTCCGCCCCGCCGTCCGCCCCGCCGTCCGCCGCGGTCCGTGCCGTGGCGGCCGCGGCGGCGGACGCCGCGGCGGACCGCTGCGCGTGCGCCGTGCGGAACGCGGCCAGGGCCGCGGCCTCGCCGGGCAGCTCGCCCCGGTCGGCGCACGACGGGGTCAGGGAGTCGAGGGCGGCGCGCAGCCGGGCGGCCTCTTCGCGGGCGCGCGGGTCGGCGCCCGGGCCGGCCGGACCTGCGGCCCGTCCGCGCAGCAGCTCTTCCGCCGTGGCTCCGTCCAGCCACGCCTTGTGCTCGTCGGCCATCACATGTCCTTCTGCGTCCGCCAACGTGAATGCGTCACACCGGTTTGTTCCACCAGGTCCTTGGCCCGTGCCCGCTGCGCCGGTACGGCGTCGAGGTCCCGGTCCCGCGCGGGGTCTCCGGCATTATGGCCGACCCGCCCGCGCGCCTCGGCGCCGTCGGCGGGGCCGGATTCGGCGCCCAGCAGTTCGGCGAGCTTCTTCAGCCCGCGGTGCGCCGCCGTGCGGACCGCGCCGGGCCGCTTGCCCAGCGTCTCGGCCGCGCTCTTGGCGTCGAGCCCGACGACCACCCGCAGGACGACGGCCTCGGCCTGGTCCTGCGGGAGCTGGGCTATCAGCGCCATGGTGCGGCCCGTGGACAGGGCCTCCATGGCCTCGCCGTAGGTGTCGGAGTCCGCGGCCCGGCCCGTCAGCTCGGTCTCGTCACCGCCGACGGCGGGCCGGCGGCCGCGCATGCGGATGTGGTCGAGGGCCCGGTTGCGGGCGATGCGTGCCGCCCAGCCGCGGAAGCGGTCGGCGTCTCCCGTGAAGGATGCGAGGTCGCGGGCGATCTGCAGCCAGGCCTCGGAGGTCACGTCTTCCGCGTCGCCGTCTCCGACGAGCGTGCGTACGTATCCGAGCAGGCGCGGGTGCACGGCGCGGTACACAGTCCGGAACGCGCTCTCGTCGCCGTCCTGTGCCGCGAGCACCGCGGCGGTCAGCTCCGCGTCGTCCCCCAGCAAAGTCCCCAACCCGTTCGACGTCCTGTACGTGTGGCGCAAATCCGCACGTTACGGCTTTCACGTACCTCTCGTCCACGCGTTGTACAACCAGCAACCAAGCCTGCGCGGAGCGAGGTGTGACAGAAAACGCACTCCGGGCGCTGACACAGATACGGGCTTGTCGCACGAGCCCGTGACGGATGGCGGCCGGGGCCTCTCCTGTGGGGGGTGGCGGCCTCGGCCGCCCTCCCCTCCCTTCGGCCGGTTCAATCCGGCCCTGGTGTCATCCTTTCGGCTCACTTCCGGGTGAAATCCCCTGATGGATACACCACCCCGTCTCCGAGATCGCTAGCGTGGCGGTACACCCGCGCCGCGCCCCGAGGAGAACTCCGCTGTCCAGCCCCTTCCCGGCACAGGCCCGCGGCCCGCTCTCCGTTCCGGGCGCCGGGCTGGTGCGGTTCAACTCGCTGCCGGCCGAGCACGCCCGGACGGCCCTGCTGCACTGCTGCGGCAGCGGCCGCTGGGCCCAGCGCGTCGCCGACCACCGCCCCTACCCGGACGGCGCCTCCCTGCTGGCGGCCGCCGACGAGGCCGCGTACGACATGTCCCAGGGCGACCTCACCGAGGCGCTGGCCCGGGAGTCCTCGGCGGAACTGGGCCACGGCGCGCCCTACGCCGCGCTGCTGGCGCTGGACGCGGCCCGGGCGGAGTACGAGCGCACCTTCGGGCACGCCTTCGTCGTCTGCCTGGACGGCCATCCGCCGGAGGAGCAGGTAAGCCAGCTGCTCGCCGCGATCCGCCGCAGGATGGGTCACGAGATCGACGAGGAGCGCTCGATCGCGGCGGACGAACTGCGGATGGTCGCCCGCTCCCGGCTGCTGCGCCTGCTCGGCCGGCTGGCGGGATCCGCCGGCCCCGGGCACGGCACCGGCCCCGACGACGGCCTGCCGTCGGCCGATTTCGGGCTATTCGCCCCTGTGGGATAGGCCGTCCGTGCCTGTTTGATCACACCAGTGGACCCCGGGCGAGGGAACCGACGAAGCGTCGCTACGATGTCCGGGGCCGGTGGACCGTACCCGGCCGGGCCCGACCGACAAAGAAGCCGGCTGGCCCCCGCCCCGCTTCCGGAGGGTTTTCCGTGCCGGCTGGAACGTTGTACCGCGGCCGGGAAGGAATGTGGTCCTGGGTGGCTCATCGAGTCACCGGCGTCCTCATTTTCTTCTTCCTGTTCGTACACGTCCTCGACACCGCACTCGTCCGCGTCTCCCCTGAGGCGTACGACGATGTCGTGGCTACCTACAAGACTCCGATCGTCGCGCTGCTGGAGTACGGCCTCGTGGCCGCCATCCTCTTCCACGCGCTCAACGGTCTCCGTGTCATCGCCGTGGACTTCTGGTCCAAGGGCCCCCGCTACCAGAAGCAGATGCTCTGGACCGTCGTGGGCGTCTGGATCGTGACGATGGCCTTCGCCGTCCTCCCGGTCCTCGGCCACGCCTACCGCGTTCTGTTCGGGGAGTGACACGCATGTCTTCTGACACTTCTTCCGCCCAGGCGATCGGTTCCGTAGAGGGCGTGTCCCTCTACGACACCGACAACCCGGCGCCCTACATCGAGGCCCCGCGCAAGCGGACCGGCAAGACGCCGCGCTCGACCCGCGGCAACTTCGAGATGGCCGCGTGGCTCTTCATGCGCCTCTCGGGCATCGTGCTGGTCGTCCTCGTCATCGGCCACCTGCTGATCCAGCTGGTGCTGGACGGCGGCGTCTCGAAGGTCGGCTTCGCCTTCGTCGCCGGCCGCTGGGCTTCCCCGTTCTGGCAGGTCTGGGACCTGCTGATGCTGTGGCTGGCCATGCTGCACGGCGCCAACGGTCTGCGTACCGTGATCAACGACTACGCGGAGCGCGCCAACACGCGGCTGTGGCTCAAGGGCCTGCTCTACACCGCCACGGTGTTCACCATCCTTCTGGGCACGCTGGTGATCTTCACCTTCGACCCGAACATCCGCTAGGCAACGGGGCTGAGGCGAAACAGATGAAGATCCACAAGTACGACACCGTGATCGTCGGCGCCGGTGGCGCGGGCATGCGCGCCGCCATCGAGGCGACGAAGCGCAGCCGCACCGCCGTGCTGACGAAGCTCTACCCGACCCGCTCCCACACGGGCGCCGCGCAGGGCGGCATGGCCGCCGCGCTGGCCAACGTGGAGGACGACAACTGGGAGTGGCACACCTTCGACACGGTCAAGGGCGGTGACTACCTGGTCGACCAGGACGCCGCCGAGATCCTGGCGAAGGAGGCCATCGACGCGGTCCTCGACCTGGAGAAGATGGGCCTGCCGTTCAACCGCACCCCGGACGGCACCATCGACCAGCGCCGCTTCGGCGGTCACTCCCGCAACCACGGCGAGGCGCCGGTCCGCCGGTCCTGCTACGCCGCGGACCGCACCGGCCACATGATCCTCCAGACGCTGTACCAGAACTGCGTCAAGGAGGGCGTGGAGTTCTTCAACGAGTTCTACGTCCTGGACCAGCTGCTGGTCGAGGTCGACGGCGTGAAGAAGTCCGCGGGCGTGGTCGCGTACGAGCTCGCCACCGGCGAGATCCACGTGTTCCAGGCCAAGGCGGTCATCTACGCCTCCGGCGGCACCGGCAAGTTCTTCAAGGTGACCTCCAACGCGCACACCCTGACGGGTGACGGCCAGGCGGCCTGCTACCGCCGCGGCCTGCCGCTGGAGGACATGGAGTTCTTCCAGTTCCACCCGACGGGCATCTGGCGCATGGGCATCCTGCTGACGGAGGGCGCCCGTGGTGAGGGCGGCATCCTCCGCAACAAGGACGGCGAGCGCTTCATGGAGAAGTACGCGCCGGTCATGAAGGACCTCGCGTCCCGTGACGTCGTCTCGCGCTCCATCTACACCGAGATCCGCGAGGGCCGCGGCTGCGGCCCCGCCGGTGACCACGTGTACCTGGACCTGACGCACCTCCCGCCGGAGCAGCTGGACGCGAAGCTCCCGGACATCACGGAGTTCGCGCGCACCTACCTCGGCATCGAGCCCTACACGGACCCGATCCCGATCCAGCCCACCGCGCACTACGCCATGGGCGGCATCCCGACCAACGTCGAGGGTGAGGTCCTGGCGGACAACACCACCGTCGTCCCGGGCCTGTACGCGGCCGGCGAGGTCGCGTGCGTGTCGGTGCACGGCGCCAACCGCCTGGGCACCAACTCGCTGCTGGACATCAACGTCTTCGGCAAGCGCTCCGGCATCGCGGCGGCCGAGTACGCGGCGAAGCACGACTACGTCGAGCTGCCGGAGAACCCGGCGCAGCAGGTGGCCGACCTGGTCGAGCACCTGCGCAACTCCACGGGCACGGAGCGGGTCGCCGACCTGCGCCTGGAGCTCCAGGAGACGATGGACGCGTGCGTGATGGTGTTCCGTACGGAGCAGACCATCAAGACCGCGGTCGAGAAGATCGCCGAGCTGCGCGAGCGCTACAAGAACGTGTCCGTCCAGGACAAGGGCAAGCGCTTCAACACGGACCTGCTGGAGGCCATCGAGCTGGGCAACCTGCTCGACCTGGCCGAGGTCATGGCCGTGTCCGCCCTGGCGCGCAAGGAGTCCCGCGGCGGTCACTACCGCGAGGACTACCCGAACCGCGACGACGTCAACTTCATGCGCCACACCATGGCGTACCGCGAGGTCGGCGCCGACGGCAAGGACTCCGTCCGCCTGGACTACAAGCCCGTCGTCGTCACCCGCTACCAGCCGATGGAGCGTAAGTACTGATGGCCACCCCGACCCTGGACAAGATGGAGGCGGCGGCCGCCGCCTCGCCGTACATCACGGTCACGTTCCGGATCCGCCGCTACAACCCCGAGGTCTCGGCCGAGGCGGAGTGGCAGGACTTCCAGATCGAGATCGACCCGAAGGAGCGCGTGCTCGACGGTCTCCACAAGATCAAGTGGGACCTCGACGGCACGCTGACCTTCCGCCGCTCGTGCGCGCACGGCATCTGCGGCTCGGACGCGATGCGGATCAACGGCAAGAACAGGCTCGCCTGCAAGACGCTGATCAAGGACATCAACCCGGAGAAGCCCATCACGGTCGAGGCCATCAAGGGCCTCACGGTGATGAAGGACCTCGTGGTCGACATGGAGCCCTTCTTCCAGGCGTACCGGGACGTCATGCCGTTCCTGGTCACCAAGGGCAACGAGCCGACGCGCGAGCGCCTGCAGTCCGCCGAGGACCGCGAGCGCTTCGACGACACCACGAAGTGCATCCTGTGCGCGGCGTGCACGTCCTCGTGCCCGGTGTTCTGGAACGACGGCCAGTACTTCGGCCCGGCGGCGATCGTCAACGCCCACCGCTTCATCTTCGACTCGCGTGACGAGGCCGGCGAGCAGCGGCTGGAGATCCTGAACGACAAGGACGGCGTGTGGCGCTGCCGCACGACCTTCAACTGCACCGACGCGTGCCCGCGTGGCATCGAGGTCACGAAGGCGATCCAGGAAGTCAAGCGTGCGCTGATCACGCGCCGCTTCTGACCTTCCGGCCCTTCCGGTTCGCGCCCGCGGCCCGTACCCCTTCCCGGGGTGCGGGCCGCGGGCGTACTCGGGGTCGGGTCAGGGCCGGGTGGGGGTGCTCCCCCATGGTCCGGTGGACGAGACCGGTCTGGCGAAGCTGATGGCCCCCGGGGCCGAGGCGAACGGCACGATGGTGCGGGTGACCGGCCCCGGCACGCGGTGGGTGAAGGCGGTGGGCCCCGTCTCCCAGGATCCGGAGGCCTCCTTCCGGATCGGCAGCATGACGAAGATGTTCACGTCCACGGTGGTGCTCCAGCTGGTCGCCGAGGGGCGTCTCGGCCTGGACACCCCGATCGCCGAGGTCCTGCCCGACGTCGTTCCGGCGGCCTGGCACCCGATCACCGTCGGACAGCTGCTGAGCCACACGAGCGGTCTGGGCAGGCCCTGCGGGGAGCTGAAGGACGGGACGGGTCTGACCCCGGAGCGGGTCGTGGCGGCCTGGACGAAGGAGGGCTGTCCCGCGCCGGAGTACCCCGTCACCCGCCAGCAGTACAACGGCGGCAACTACTTCCTGCTCGGTCTGGCCGTGGAGAGGGTCACCGGCCGCTCCTACGCCGACGAGGTCCAGCGCCGCATCGCCCGCCCGCTGGGCCTGCACCACACCTACGTGCCCCGGCCCGGGGACGCCTCCATGCCCACCCCGTCGCTGGCGGCGCCGACCCCGCAGGAGCCGTGGGCCTGGGCCGAGGGCGGCATGATCTCCAACGCCCCCGATGTGGAGCGGTTCATGAAGGCCCTGCTGGGCGGCCGGCTGCTGCCGCCGGCCGAGCAGGCGCGGCTGACCGAGCTGCCGGAGCTCGCCCGGACGGCCCGGCTGCCGTTCAGCGCGGCCGGCCTGATGACCACCCGCCTGTCGGACGGCACCCCGGTGTGGGGCAAGACCGGCAGCATGGCCCAGTACACCAGCGGGGCCTTCGCCACCGCCGACGGCCGCCGGGTCGTCACGTACTCCTACCTGCCGACGCCGGAGCTGACCTCGGACCAGGCCGTCGTGCGCGCCACCGCCCTCGTGGAAGCGGCACTCTGACCGTCACTCCCCCGGACGGTCCGGCGCGCCCGGGCCGGGGGGCGGGGCTAGCCTGCGGGGAAGGGTGGGGAAGCGGTTCGAGCTGCTGGAGGCACCCGTGCGCCGTCGTTTCGTGAAGCCCGTGCCGCTGTTGCTCCCGTTGGTGCTCGGGGCCTCGTTGTTGTCCGGCTGCGGGACCCCCTCGGCCGCCGGGGACGAGGCGGACTGCCCGGCCGGGCAGGTCTCCCGGGGCGGTGTCTGCCTGGCCGGGGACGCCGCCGCCTTCGCGCAGGCGCAGGTACGGGGATCGTTGGCGAAGTTCAAGCTCACGGCGTCCATGGCCGAGGTGTGGACCGGGGGCGAGCGGGTCGTCTCCGTGGCCGCCGGGGAGTCCATGACCGGGATCCCCGCCACCCCCGACATGCGGTTCCGCAACGGGGCCGTCGTGATCCCGTACCTGACGACCGCGCTGCTCAAGCTGGTGGACGAGGGGCGGGTGTCGCTCGACGACAGCATCTCCCGGTGGCGTCCCGACCTGCCGCACGCGGACGCGATCACGCTGCGGATGCTGGCCGCCACCACCTCCGGGTACTCCGACTACGTCCGGGACCCGAAGTTCCTCGCCGCCCTGTACGAGAACCCGTTCCGGCACTGGACGTCCGAGGAGCTCGTCCGGATGTCGGTGGACAAGCCGCTGGTGCGGGCGCCGGGCTCGGGTTTCGCGTACTCGCACGCCAACTGGCAGATCCTCGGCGACATCATCGGCAAGGTGCGGGGCCGGCCGCTGGCCGAGGTGATGCGCGAGGAGATCATCGGGCCGCTGGGGCTGAGCGGAACCTCGAACCCCTCCACCGCCGAGATCCCCGCGCCGGTGCTGCACGCTTTCGACAACGAGCGCAAGGTGTTCGAGGACTCCACGTACTGGGACCCGTCGTGGACGATCGCCCCGGGGGCGGTGATGACGTCCACGATGGCGGACCTGGCCAAGTCCTTCGCGGCGATCGGCGAGGGGAAGCTGCTGAGCCCGGAGTCCCACAAGGCTCAGCTGACGCCGGTCTCGACGGTCGAGCCGGGGACCTCGTACGCCCTGGGGCTGGCCGTGCAGGGCGACTGGATCCTGCAGAACCCGTCCTTCGCCGGGTACGCGGCGACGGTGGCCTACCTGCCGGCGAAGAAGCTGGCGATCGCCACGGTGAGCACCCAGGGCAAGGGCAGCACCGTCCAGAACGCGAGCACGGACGTGCTCGTGGCCCTGGCGAACCACCTCGCGCCCGACCACCCGCTGGGGCTGCGCAAGTCCGGGTGAGGATTCCCCGACCCCAAGGCTTGAACGTGTTCAAAAGTCGGTCTACAGTCGGAGACGTCAGCGCTTGAACACGTTCAAAGGGGCTGGGGCAATGGACCTCACCGTGGTCGCGTACGTCATCTACCTGCTCGTCAGCATCGGGCTCACCGTCTGGGTGGCCCGCACCCTCAGCCGCAACGGGCGGATCTTCATCGCCGACGTGCTCCAGGGCAACGAGAAGCTCGCCGAGGCCGTCAACCACCTCCTGGTGGTCGGGTTCTACCTGGTCAACATCGGCTTCGTGACCCTCTACCTGCGCTCGACCGACACGATCCTGGAGGCCCGCGGGCTGTTCGAGGCCCTGTCGGTGAAGCTCGGCGTCGTCCTGCTGGTGCTCGGTGCCATGCACCTGGGCAACGTATGGGTGCTGAGCCGGATGCGCCGCCGCGGGATCATGGAGCGGCACGCCGCGCAGCTGCCGCCGGTTCCGCCCGTCGCCCCGCAGGGGTGGATCACTCCGGCCGGGGCCTGAGCCATGGCCGAGCAGCCGCCCGTCCGGTACCTGACCGTCCTCTACGACCGCGACTGCCCGGTGTGCGCGCACATCCGGGACTGGCTGGGCCGGCAGCGCCAGCTGGTCCCGCTGCGGCTGGTGCCGGCCGCGTCCGCCCAGGCCCGGCGGCGGTTCCCGAAGCTCGCCCACGCCCAGACCCTCCGCGAGATCACCGTGGTCGGGGACCAGGGGCAGGTGTGGCGCGGGACGGACGCCTTCATCATGTGCCTGTGGGCGCTGGCCGAGCACCGGGCCCGGGCCGCCTGGCTGGCCACCCCGGCCGGCCGGCCCTTCGCCAAGGCCGCGATGCACACGGCCGCCGCCGTCCGGCACGCGGTCCGGACCAAGTCCGAAGCGGAGCCCGGGGAAGCGGCCTGTGACGACCAGTGCCCGGCGCCCCGATAAGGTCGGACACCGTGACAGATCAGAAGGCTCCCAAGAGCGAGCAGACCCGCACGCTCATCCTCGAAACCGCACTCCGGCTGTTCCAGGAACGCGGGTTCGACAAGACGACCATGCGGGCCATCGCCAAGGAGGCGGGGGTCTCGGTCGGCAACGCGTACTACTACTACGAGTCCAAGGAACACCTCGTCCAGGGTTTCTACGACCGGATCAGCGCGGCGCACCAGGCCGCGGTCCGGCCGATCCTGGACCGGGAGACCGACCTCCAGAAGCGGCTCGGCGGGGTACTGACGAGCTGGCTGGACATCGCGGCGCCGTACCACGAGTTCGCCTCCCAGTTCTTCAAGAACGCGGCGGACCCGGAGAGTCCGCTCAGCCCCTTCTCCGCGGAATCGGAACCGGCGCGCCAGGCGGCCATCGACATCCACCGCGAGGTGCTGGCCGGGACGAAGACCAAGGTGCCGGCCGAGCTGGCGGACGTGCTGCCGGAGCTGATGTGGCTCTCGCAGATGGGCCTGGTCCTGTACTGGGTCTTCGACCGCTCGCCGGAGAGCGAGAAGTCCCGGCGGCTCGCCGAGCGGGGGGCGCAGCTGACCACGCGGGGCATCCTCCTGGCGCGGTTCCGGGTGCTGCGGCCGCTGGTGCGCGAACTCCACGAGCTGTTCGCGGACTTCCTGCCGGGCATGGCCCAGACGGCGGCCGCCAAGGGCGGCAGGCGCGCCTCGGACCCGCACCCCGACGAGGACTGAGCGGCCGGGCGGCAGGCTCAGCCGCCCAGGACCAGGAGGGTGGCGACCGCCGGGCCGAAGGCGCCGCCGAGCTGGTAGCAGAGGGTGAACAGGCCGATGGCGCTCGGCCGGTGGGCCTCGTCCGGGGCGGAGGCCACGGCGTGGGTCGACAGGACGGCGTTGGCGGCGCTGGCGGTGAACACGCCCACCCCGGTGGCCGCCACCAGCAGCGCGCCGGAGGAGGCGAGGATGCCGGTGAGCGCGGCGGCGGCCCCGGCCGCGACGAGGACCGTACGGACGGCCGCGCGGCCCATCCGCGCCGAGGCGGCGGCGAGCAGCCAGGACAGCGCGGATCCGGCGAGGAGCGCGACCAGCTGCCAGGCCCCGGCGGAGGCGGCGTCCCATCCGGCGCGGTCGGCGAGCAGGCGGGGGACCGAGAAGAGCAGGGTGAAGTAGGAGGCCGACAGGGCCAGCGCGAGCAGCGCCGAGATCACGAACACGGGCCGGCGCAGCAGCGTGGCGGGTACGAACCCGTCCGGGTGGCGGCGGACGTGCAGGGCGAGCAGGACGGCGGCGACGAGGGCGGCGCCCAGGGCGGCGAGCGGCTGGGTCGGCAGCAGTACGAGGGCGGTGGCCAGCCCCGTCAGCAGGGCGGCGCCGCGTGCGTCGAAGCGGCCCGCGGGGGCGGGGGCGCGGTCTGCGGCCCGGCGCAGGACGACGGGTACGGCCAGCAGGGAGACGGCCTGGACGGCGAGCGCGAGCCGCCAGGAGGCGCCGTCCGCGAGGGTCCGGCCGAGCAGCGGACCGGACGCGCCGAGCATGCCGAAGCCGGCGCTGATGACGCCCATCCGGCGGGCGGAGCCGGCGAGGCTCATCGCCGCCGCCACGAGTCCGGCGCCGCCGGCGGCCTGGGCGCAGCGCCCGAGGAGGGTGAGCGGGAGCCAGGGGGAGGCGGCGACGAGCAGGGTACCGGCCAGGACGAGGACGGTGGCCAGCCGGAGCACCGCGGTCAGGCCCCGGCGGCGCAGGAGTCCGGCGATCAGCGGGGTGCCGACGGCCATGGCCCAGCCGAAGGCGGTGAGCAGCCAGGCGGCGGCGGCGTTGTCCACCCCGAGGGAGCGGGCCATGTCCGGGAGGATCAGCACCGGCGCGTTGGCTCCGGCGGCGATGGGCGTGGCCAGCAGGGCGAGCCAGAGGACCGGGACGGGGCCGCGGGCGGCGCCCTGGGCCGGCGCGGTGCTCCCCGGAGTCCTGCTGGTGGTGGTGACCGTCATGGGTGACCCATCCCCTTCACATCTCAACCTTGACCATCTCAACGTTGAGATAAAAACAGCGAGACCCCTTCAACGTCAAGTGTCTTAACGTTGAGGTATTCTCGGGCCATGGAGAAGGCAGACGGAGAACGCGACATGGTGGCCGGGGTCGTCACCCAGTGGGAGCAGGCGCGCCCCGACCTCACGGAGGCCCTGTGGCCCGTCGAGGTCCTGGCCAGGATCCAGCGCATGACCCGGATCGTCGACAAGTACCTGAAGGCGTTCACCGCCGAACACGGCCTGGAGGTGGGCGAGTTCGACGTCCTACTCAGCCTGCGCCGGTCAGGGCCGCCGTACGCGCTGACCGCCGGGGCGCTGATGCCCGCGGCGATGGTGACCTCGGGCGCGATCACCAACCGGATCGACCGCCTGGAGGCCAAGGGCCTGGTCGAGCGGGTCCGCGACGGGGCCGACCGCCGCTCGGTGCGCATCCGCCTGACGGAGGAGGGCCACGCGCTGGCCGACTCCGTCATGGAGGACCACCTGGACCACTACGCGCGCCTGCTGGCCCCGCTGGACCGCGCGGAGTGCGACGCCCTGGCCACCGCCCTGCGCACCCTCCTGGTGGCCCACGGGGACACCGTCGGGCCGGCTACAGCCAGTTGAGCTCCCACAGGCGCCACACGCCCGTGCCGTCGGAGAGGTACTGCAGGCCGGTGACCGCCTCGCGGGACAGGACGTAGTCCTTCTTCTGCCAGATCGGCAGCAGCGGGATCTGCTGGGAGACCACGCGCTGGAGCTCGTGGAAGTCGTTGGAGGCCTCGCCGCGGTCCTGGAAGGACTGGGTGCGGGTGATGAGGTCCTCGACGGTCTTGTCGGAGAAGCCGTCGTTCATACTGGAGTCCTTGCCGACCAGCGGGGCGAGGAAGTTGTCCGCGTCCGGGAAGTCGGCGATCCAGCCGATGGTGTAGGCGTCGAACTCGCCCGCCGCGTAGGCCTTCTGGAAGTCCTCCCAGGCCTCCACCGGCTTGACCTTCAGCTGGAACAGGCCGGTGGACTCCAGCTGCCGCTTGATCTCGTCGGCCTCGGCCAGGTTCGCGCCGCGCGTGTTGACCCCGAGGGTCACGGACACCGGCAGCGGGACCCCCGCGTCGGCCAGGAGCTTGCGGGCGGTCGCGCCGTTGGGCGCGGGCCAGGTGTCGAAGAACGGCGTGCTGTGCCCGGCGATGCCCGCGGGGACCAGGGAGTAGAGCGGGGTGACCGTGCCCTTGTAGACCTCCCCGGCGATCTTGGACCGGTCCAGCGCGGCGGCCATGGCCTGGCGCACGGCCGGCTTCTGGACCGTGGAGCCGGGGCGGACGTTGAAGACGATGTGACGGGTCTCCGTGCCGCCGGAGGCCTGGTAGCGGGTGTCCTTCAGCCCCGGGTTGAGGCCCGCGAGCACCGCCGGGGGCATGTCGCGGTGCGCGACCTCGATCTGGTGGTCCTTCCACGCCTGGTCCAGCTGGGCCGAGTCCTTGAAGTACCGGACGGTGACCGCGGACTTGGCGGGCTTGGCCTGCCCCTTGTACGCCGGGTTGGGCTTGAGCTCGGCGCTCGTGCGGGCCTTGTAGCCGGTCAGGGTGAACGGGCCCGAGCCGTCGGCCTTGCCGTCCGCGCGCAGCGCCTTGGCCGGGTACCGCTCCTTGTCCACGATGGAGGCGGCGCCCGTCGCGATCTTGAAGGGGAAGGTGGCGTCGGGGGCGGTGAGGTTGAAGGTGACGCTGCGGCCCTCGGCCTTCACCGACGCCAGGGTGTTGAAGAGCGGGGCCGGACCCTGGTCGGAGTTGATCTGCTTGATGCGGTCGAAGGAGAACTTCACGTCCTCGGCCGTGATCGGGCGGCCGCCGCTGAAGGTGAGGTCGGAGCGGAGCTCGCACCGGTAGGTGGTCAGCTTCTGCCCGACGAAGGCGCAGGCGGACGCGGCGTCCGGGACCGGGGTGTCGGCGCCGGGCTTGATGGTCAGCAGCGACTGGAAGACGTTGCTGTAGAGGGCCCAGGAGCCGGCGTCGTAGGCGCCGGCCGGGTCCAGGGCCGAGACGGTGTCGGTGGTCCCGATCCGGATCGCGCCGTGGCCCTCGCCGCCCAGGGGCAGCAGCTGCCAGGCGGCCACGCCGCCGGCGGCGGCGAGGACCAGACCGACCGCGAGCACCTTCGTGCGGGCAGACCCCATCGCCATCCCCAGCCCCTTGAATCCCCGTCATGCGAACCGCCCATCCGACTATCGGACGAACGTCGGCCACCCAATCATGGAAATCCGGCCACGGGAAGGGGCGATTTGTCCCGGTGGTAGAACGTCAGGTGTGGTATGAGGCGAGTTCGACGACCGTGATGTCGGACGGCGCGCCGACCCGGACCGGCGGCCCCCAGGCGCCCGCGCCCCGGGACACGTACAGCTGCGTGTCCCCGTACCGCTCCAGGCCCGCGACGGTCGGGTTGGCGAGTTCGGCGAGGTAGTTGCCGGGCCAGAGCTGGCCGCCGTGGGTGTGGCCGGAGAGCTGGAGGTCCACGCCGTGGCGGACGGCGTCGTGGATCACGACGGGCTGGTGGGCGAGGAGGACGGAGGCGCGGGAGCGGTCGCGGTCGCCGAGCGCGGCCTGGAAGTCGGGGCCCTCGCCCTCCTTCTCCCCCTGCACGTCGTTGACCCCGGCGAGGTCGAAGTGGGGCAGCTCGCGGCGGGCGTTCTCCAGGGGGGTCAGCCCGAGTTCGCGGACGTGGTCGACCCACTGCCGGGCGCCGGAGAAGTACTCGTGGTTGCCGGTGACGAAGAAGCTGCCGTGGCGGGCCCGGAGCTCGCGCAGGGGTTCGGCGGCGGGGCCGAGGTCGTGGACGCTGCCGTCGACGAGGTCCCCGACGACGGCGATGAGGTCGGGCTGGGTGCGGTTGACGGCGTCGACGACGCGCCGGGTGTGGGCCCGGCCGAGGATCGGGCCGAGGTGGACGTCGCTGACGACGGCGATCCGGAATCCGTGCGCGGCGCGGGGCAGCCGGGCGAGCGGCACCCGCACCCGCTTGACGCGCGGCCCGCGCAGCACCCCGTACGTCCCGGTCCCGACGGTCAGCCCGGCGGCGGCGACGGCGGCCCCGCCGAGGGTCCGCGCGACGAACACCCTGCGGGTGACCCCGGCGGCGTCGGGGGCGGCGGGACCGGGGCCGGGTGCGTCGGCCCCGGACCCCGCCGGCTCCGCCGCGGGGTCGACGGCGGGCGCGGGTCCCGCCGCCGGAGCGGGGACGGCGCCCGGCACCGGGCGTCGCGCACCGGCGTCCCGCTTCAGCCGGCGGAGCCACACGCGGCGGAACGGTTCGGCGACCAGCATCGCCAGCGTCAGGTACAGCAGCACCGCGAGCCACATGAAGCCCGGCCAGGCCACCAGCCGCTGGAGCCAGAACGGGGCGCCGGCGCGGCCCGCGACCAGGGCGGCCAGGGACAGCAGCGGCAGCGCGAAGGCCAGGACCGTCCCGGCGCGGCGCGCGGGGCCGCCCGCGCGGGTGGTGTCGCGGACCAGTCGTCCCCACAGCCACCGATGGACCATCCCCAGCAGCGCCAGGACCGCGACGACCGCCACAATCACCACAAACACGGTCATCGTGATGCGCGTCGCAGTACGAGGACGCTGCGCAACCCGATCACACCGACGGCCGTCCCCAGGAGGAAGGACGTCACCGCGAGCAGCAGGTGGACCCAGAAGTAGGCCGTGGGCCTGCCGTCATCGAAAGCCAGACCGCTGGCGTCATTGAAGAGGTTCTTGACGAACGTGGACCAGATCACCCAGGACCAAGCTCCGAACGCTGCGAGGAACCAGGACGCGGTGCGGCTGAGTTTCATGCCCCCAGTATCGGATTCGTCCCCAGGACGGACGCGGCGGGGTGGGCCGTACCGGGGGTGGTTCGCCCCGGTTGGCCGGTCCGCGACGCCGGGCAGCTCATCGGGATGTACGTTCACCTGCGTGTCTGCCAAAAAGACCGCTCTGACGGTCCTTTCCGCCGCGCTGCTGGTTCCGGCGATGCTCGTCCAGGCTTCCGCCGCGCCCGCGTACGCCGCGACGACACCTCCCCCGGCGGCACCCGCACCGCCGCCGTCGATGTCGAGCGTCGGCGGCGCCCGGCTCGGCCAGCCCGGCACCCAGGTGAACCTGCTGCCCGGGGCGCCCGCGCTGCCCGCGAACCTCAGCGGCCGGTCCTGGATCGTGGCGGACGCCGAGACCGGCGAGGTCCTCGCGGCCCACAACGCCCACTGGCGGCTGCCCCCGGCGTCCACCCTGAAGATGCTCTTCGCGGACACCGTGCTGCCCACCCTGCCCAAGGACGAGGTGCACCACGTCACCGGCCAGGACATGGACGGCGTCGGCCCCGGAAGCAGCCTCGTCGGGGTCAAGGAGGACCACGACTACACCGTCCACGACCTGTGGCTCGGGGTGTTCCTGCGCTCCGGCAACGACGCCGTGCACGTGCTTTCGGCCATGAACGGCGGGGTCGAGAAGACCGTCAAGGACATGCAGGCGCACGCCGAGGAACTCCAGGCCCTGGACACGCACGTGGTCTCGCCCGACGGGTACGACGCCCCCGAGCAGGTCTCCAGCGCCTACGACCTCACCCTCATCGCCCGCTCCGGGCTCCAGAAGCAGGACTTCCGCGAGTACTGCGGCACCGCCCAGGCCAGGTTCCCGGGCCTCCAGGAGGCGGGCAAGCCGCGCGAGTACTTCCAGATCCAGAACACCAACCGGCTGATGACCGGCGCCGGCGGCATCACCCCGTACAAGGGCATCGCCGGGGTGAAGAACGGCAACACCACCATGGCCGGCTCCACCTTCACCGGCGCGGCCCAGCGCGGGGACAAGAAGCTGCTGGTCACCGTGATGAACCCGGACCACGGCGGCCTCAACTCGGTCTACGAGGAGACCGCTGCGCTCTTCGACTGGGGCTTCGCGGCGGCCGGCCGGGTCAAGCCCGTCGGCGAGCTGGTACCCCCGAAGAGCGCCGCCACCAGGCCCTCCGGCTCCCCCGCGAAGCCCCACGAGGACACCCCTGTGGCGGAGGGCCCGCCGGCGTCCGGCGGCGGGCTCGGCACCGCGCTCGGCATCGCGGGCGGGGCACTGGCCGTGGTGGCGGGCGGGGCCTTCGTGGTCAACCGGCGCTGGCCGCGCGGCCGTCGGGGGCAGGGCTCGTAGGGGACGCTTCCTCCCCCTCCCCCCGGCCCCGGGTCGCGGTCCAGGCGGCGCAGAACAGGAGCAGCTTCGCCGTGAAGTTGATCCACAGCAGCAGGGCGATCGGCACGCCGAAGGCCCCGTACATGCTCTTGGCGGCGACGCCCCGCATATAGCCGCTGAGCAGCAGCTTCAGCAGTTCGAAGCCGGCGGCGCCGATCAGCGCGGCCTGGAGGAGGCGGGCGCGCGGCGGCTCGACCCCGGGCAGCAGGGTCAGCAGGTAGAGCAGGAGCAGGAAGGCGGCCAGGACGCCGACGAGGAAGGCCCCGGCCCGCAGCAGCGCCCCGCCCGCGCCCTCGCGCGGGATGCCGATGAGCTCCGCGCCCTTGCCGACCGCGGTGGACCCGATGATCGACGCGGCGGCCGAACCCAGGGCCGCCCCTCCGAGGCCGAGCAGGATGAGGGCGTCCTTGCCCTTGCGGACGACCGGGTTGCCCTGGTCCTCGTCGTCCTTCTCCCACACGGCGCGCAGGCAGTCGCGCATCGAGCCGATCCAGCCGATGCCGGTGAAGAGGAGGAGCGCGCCGGCGACGAGGCCGACGGTGCCGGCGTTGGCCACCAGGCCGGGCAGGTCGAGCTGGTCGGAGATGCCGGGGACCTGCTCGGCGAGGCTCTTCTGGAGCCGGTCCAGCTGCTCCTGGCTCAGCAGTCCGGCGCCCACGGCCGCGGCGACGGTGATCAGCGGGAAGAGCGCGAGGAAGCTGATGAAGGTGATCGCGGCCGCGAGCCGGGACCAGTGGACGCGGTCGAGACGCTCGTACGAGCGCCAGGCATGGGTCCGCATGAGGGCCGACACGAGCGGCCCGATCACCGGGAGTTTCTTCAGCCAGTCCATGGGGGCCACCGTAAATGAGCTGCCGGAAATAGTCGGGATTGCCGCTTTTGGGCGCTACGGTCGTCGACTGTGACTTTTCGCCCCGCGCCCCGACCTGCGCTCCGGCCGTTCCACGCCCTGCTCCTGCGAAGGCTCCGGTTCCACGCCTTCCGGGCCGGCCGGGTCCTGCGGCCGTCGGGTCAGGAGCGGCGTATGGCGGTGTCGGCGGGCGCCGGGCCCGACTGTGCGGGGACGCCGGTCGCGGTGGTGGCGAAGGGGTATTCGCGCAGCTTGCGCCAGACCCCGTCCGAGCCCTGCTCGTAGAGGGCGAAGCCGGTGCACTGCCAGCCGGCGGCGTAGTCGGCGAGCTCGGCGCAGGCCCGGTCCATCGCCTCCTCGGAGATCCCGTGGGCGACCGTGACGTGCGGGTGGTACGGGAAGGCCAGCTCGCGACTGAGCGGCCCCTCGGGGTCGCGGAGGCGGCCCTGGAGGCTGGTGCAGCCCTCGACGCCCTCGGCGAGCCGGACGAAGACGACCGGGGAGACGGGCCGGAAGGTTCCCGTCCCCTCCAGGCGCATCGCGAAGGCGGGGAAGGACCGGGCGACCTCGGCGAGGTGCGCGCGGATCGCCGGCAGCCGGCCGTCCTCCACCTCGGTGGGCGGGACGAGGGTGACGTGCGTGGGGATGCCGTGCGCGGCGGCGTCCCCGAAGCCGGCGCGCAGCTGCTGGAGCTGGCTGCCGTACGGCTCCGGGACCGCGATCGAAACGCCGAGCGTTACGGTCCCCACGTGATCTCCTCCGCGCGTGTTGGTGTGGTGGTCACATCGAGGCGGTCACATCGAGGTGGTCGGATCGATGTGCTCGCATCGGGTGCTGCCGCCTCAGTGTGGCGGCAGCACCCCCTCGGCCGCCAGGGGCCCGAGGTCCGTCAGTGCTTGGCGGGGACGAACCCGATGCGGTCGTAGGCCTGCGCCAGGGTCTCCGCGGCGACCGCCCGGGCCTTCTCCGCGCCCTTGGCCAGCACGGCGTCCAGGGTCTCCGGGTCGTCCAGGAACTCCTGCGTGCGCTGCTTGAAGGGTGTGACGAAGTCGACCATCACACCGGCCAGGTCGGTCTTCAGCGCGCCGTAGCCCTTGCCCTCGTACGCGGCCTCCAGGGCGGGGATCGACTCGCCCGTGAGGGTGGAGTAGATCGTGAGCAGGTTGCTGACGCCGGGCTTGTTCTCGACGTCGAAACGGATCTCCGCCTCGGTGTCGGTGACCGCGCTCTTGATCTTCTTCTCGGTGGCCTTGGGCTCGTCGAGGAGGCTGATCAGGCCCTTGGGGGAGGACGCGGACTTCGACATCTTGATCGACGGGTCCTGGAGGTCGTAGATCTTCGCGACCTCCTTGACGATGTGCGCGGCGGGGAGGGTGAAGGTCGGGCCGTAGCGGTGGTTGAAGCGCTCCGCGAGGTCGCGGGTCAGCTCCACGTGCTGGCGCTGGTCCTCGCCGACGGGGACGGCGTGCGCCTGGTAGAGCAGGATGTCGGCGACCTGGAGGATCGGGTACGTGAACAGGCCGACGCTGGCGCTGTTGACCCCGCCCTTGGCGGACTTGTCCTTGAACTGGGTCATCCGGCTGGCCTCGCCGAAGCCGGTGATGCAGTTCATGACCCAGGCGAGCTGCGCGTGCTCCGGGACGTGGCTCTGGATGAAGAGCGTGCAGCGCTCGGGGTCCAGGCCGGCGGCGAGGAGCTGCGCGGCGGAGAGTCGGGTGTTCGCGCGGAGGTCCTTCGGATCCTGCGGCATGGTGATCGCGTGCAGGTCGACGACCATGTAGAAGGCGTCGTGCGTCTCCTGCAGGGCGACGTACTGGCGGATCGCTCCGAGGTAGTTCCCGAGGTGGAACGAGCCGGAGGTGGGCTGGATGCCGGAGAGCGCGCGAGGACGATCAGAAGCCATGCCGCCATTCTCTCAGGTACCGACCGGGTCCCGGCCCAGCCCTCGGGGGTCCTGTGGCGGACCCCCGAGGGCGGGGAGGAGCTACGCCACCGGGAGGCCCGGGGCCGGGTAGGCCGCCAGGAGGTCGCAGACCTCGGCGCGGATCGCGGCCAGGGCCGGCTCGTCACCCTTCGCGGCGGCGTCCACCGCGCGGGAGATCCAGTCGGCGACGGCCGGCATGTGCTCGGCCGACAGGCCGCGCGAGGTCAGCGACGGCGTGCCGATCCGGATCCCCGAGGGGTCGAACGGCTTGCGCGGGTCGAACGGCACCGTGTTGTAGTTGACGACGATGCCGGCCCGGTCCAGCGCCTTCGCCGCGATCTTCCCCGGCACGCCCCGCGAGGTCAGGTCCATCAGGATCAGGTGGTTGTCCGTGCCGCCCGAGACCAGGTCGAAGCCCCGCTCCAGCAGCGCCGCCGCCAGCGCCTTCGCGTTGGCGACGACCGCGTGCGCGTACGCCGTGAAGGACGGCTGGGCCGCCTCGTGCAGGGCCACCGCGATGCCCGCCGTCGTCTGGTTGTGCGGGCCGCCCTGGAGGCCGGGGAAGACCGCCTTGTCGATGGCCTTCGCGTGCTCCTCCTTGCACATCAGCATCGCGCCGCGCGGCCCGCGCAGGGTCTTGTGGGTGGTCGTGGAGACCACGTCCGCGTACGGCACCGGCGACGGGTGGGCCCCGCCCGCGATGAGGCCGGCGATGTGGGCCACGTCCGCGACCAGGACCGCGCCCGCCTCCGCCGCGATCGAGGCGAACGCCTCGAAGTCGATCGTGCGCGGCAGGGCCGTGCCACCGCAGAACAGGATCTTCGGGCGCTCGGCCAGGGCCAGCTCGCGCACCGCGTCGTAGTCGATCAGGCCGTCCTCGGCCCGCACCCCGTACTGGACGCCGCGGAACCAGGAGCCGGTGGCCGACACGCCCCAGCCGTGCGTCAGGTGGCCGCCCATCGGCAGGGCCATGCCCATCACGGTGTCGCCGGGCCGGGCGAAGGCCAGGTAGACGGCCAGGTTGGCCGGGGAGCCGGAGTACGGCTGGACGTTGGCGTGGTCCACCCCGAACAGGCCCTTGGCCCGCTCGATGGCGAGGGCCTCGACGCGGTCGATGTTCTGCTGGCCCTCGTAGTAGCGGCGGCCCGGGTAGCCCTCGCTGTACTTGTTCTGCAGGACCGTCCCGGAGGCCTCCAGGACGGCCGCGGAGACGTAGTTCTCGCTGGGGATCAGCCGCAGGGTCTCCGCCTGGAGGGTTTCCTCGGCGGTGACGAGCGAGGCGAGCTCGGGGTCGGTGGCGAGCAGGGCGGGCTGGCGGTGCGCGGTCATCGCGGCTCCTCCGGGGTCGATGTCGTGTCTCGTCCCCGCGAGGCCCAGGCGAGCGGCCCTGTGTGCGGTCGTACGCGCACGACTCCCCCGGAGTTGGTTCCCCGTACGCCAGTCGCCGTGCGTACCGAACACCTTAGCGGGCGCGGCACCCGGGAGGTTTCCGCGTCCACGATCCGAGCGACGATACAAAGGACGCCACCCATGTCACCCGCGTCACCAGCAGACGGACGATCGGAGACCCCGTGTCGAGAACAGTTGATGCCATCCGCTCCGCCGACGAGCACAGCGCGCACAACTACCACCCCCTCCCGGTCGTCGTGGCTTCGGCGGAGGGCGCGTGGATGACCGACGTGGAGGGGCGCCGCTACCTCGACATGCTCGCCGGGTACTCGGCGCTCAACTTCGGCCACGGCAACCGGCGTCTGATCGACGCGGCCAAGGCCCAGCTGGAGCGGGTCACCCTCACCTCCCGCGCCTTCCACCACGACCGCTTCGCCGACTTCTGCACCGAACTGGCCGCGCTGTGCGGCAAGGAGGCGGTGCTGCCCATGAACACGGGCGCGGAGGCCGTGGAGACGGCGGTGAAGACGGCCCGCAAGTGGGGCTACGAGGTCAAGGGCGTCCCGGACGGCCAGGCCAAGATCGTTGTCGCGGCGAACAACTTCCACGGCCGCACGACGACCATCGTCTCCTTCTCCACCGATCACGAGGCCCGCGACCACTACGGCCCCTACACCCCCGGCTTCGAGATCGTCCCGTACGGGGACCTCACCGCCCTGGCCGCCGCCGTCACCGCGAACACCGTCGCCGTGCTGCTGGAGCCGATCCAGGGCGAGGCGGGCGTGCTGGTCCCGCCGCCCGGCTACCTGGCCGGGGTCCGGGAGCTGACGCGCGAGCGGAACGTGCTGTTCATGGCGGACGAGATCCAGTCGGGCCTGGGCCGCACCGGGAAGACCTTCGCCTGCGAGCACGAGGACGTCGTCCCCGACGTGTACGTGCTGGGGAAGGCGCTGGGCGGCGGTGTGGTCCCGGTATCCGCGGTCGTCGCCGACCGCGACGTCCTCGGCGTGTTCCGGCCCGGGGAGCACGGCTCCACCTTCGGCGGGAACCCCCTCGCCTGCGCCGTAGCCCTGGAGGTGATCGCGATGCTGCGCACCGGCGAGTACCAGCAGCGCGCCGCCGAACTCGGCGACCACCTGCACCGGGAGCTGAACCTGCTGGTCGGCAGCGGCGCCGTGACCGCCGTGCGCGGGCGCGGGCTGTGGGCGGGCGTCGACATCGACCCGGCGCGCGGCACGGGCCGGGAAATCTCGGAGAAGCTGATGGAGCGCGGGGTCCTGGTGAAGGACACGCACGGGTCGACGATCCGGATCGCCCCGCCGCTGGTGATCTCCAAGGAGGACCTGGACTGGGGTCTGGAGCAACTGCGGACGGTCCTCGCCGCCGGCTGACGGGGGGCGGGGGTGCCCGGCCGGGCACCCCCGGGAGGATCAGAGGATGACGTGCGGCAGGAAGCGGGCGTACTCGTCCGTGACGGGCCCCGCCGACTCGCGGATGCCGAGCCCGGCCGCCTCCTCCTCGACCACCCACGCGCCGAGGACCACGCGGTTGCCGTCGAAGTCGGGCAGCGGGGAGAGGGCCTGGAAGACGTACGTCTCCCCCTCGGCCGGGACGAACGGCTCGCCGCCCGGCTCGTGCAGGGTGACCCCGGCGCCCTCGCGGCCCAGCAGGGGCTTGGCGGCGTACCCGACGGTGTCGGCGAGCTCGCGGGGGCCGTCGAGGTAGGCGGGCAGCAGGTTCGGGTGTTCGGGGAAGAGCTCCCAGAGGATCGCCAGCAGCGCCTTGTTGGCCAGCAGCATCTTCCACAGCGGTTCGATCCAGGCGGTGGTGCCGGAGCCGCCGCCGTGGTCGTAGGTGCCGAGGACGTGCGGGCCGAACTCGTCGTCGACCAGCCACTCCCACGGGTAGAGCTTGAAGCAGCCGCGGATGAAGCGGAGCTTTTCGTCGACGAAGCGGTGCGAGAGGCTGTCCCAGCCGATGGTCTCCACGGACAGGGCGTGGGTCTCCAGGCCGGCCTGTTCGGCGGTCTCCTGGAGGTAGGCGACCGTCATCAGGTCCTCGCCGAGCTCGTCGGTCTCGGAGTGCGCGAAGTGCAGCGGGCCGGGCGGCAGCAGTTCGGCCTGCCGGCGCCAGGCGTCGACGAGCCGCTCGTGCAGGGAGTTCCACTGGTCGGCGCCGGGGAAGCGCTCCTCCATCCAGAACCACTGCGGGCTCGCCGCCTCCACCAGGGAGGTGGGGGTGTCGGCGTTGTACTCCAGCAGCTTGGCGGGGCTGCCGGAGCCGTCGTAGCGCAGGTCGAAACGGCCGTAGAGGGAGGGCTGCTCGGCGCGCCGCCGCCAGGACTCGGCGATGAGGGCCGCGACCTTCGGGTCGGTGATGCCGAGGTCGGCGAAACGGTCGTGCTCCACGATGTGGGCGGCCGCCGCCAGGCACATGGCGTGCAGTTCCTCGACGACGTTCTCCAGCGCCTCGACCTCGGGGAGGGAGAAGGAGTAGTACGCGCTCTCGTCCCAGTAGGGGCGCAGGGAGTCGTCGGGGAAGCGGGTGAGGGGGTAGATCAGGCCCTGCTCCTCGACCGTCTTCTGCCAGTCGGGGCGGGGTTCGATGGTGTGGCGCTCCATGCGGATCAGCCGCCGGAGGAGCCGGAGTGGCTGCCGCCGATGCCGCCGCGGGTGACGGCCGACTTGTCGAAGCTGCCGCCGGTCACCTTGCCGTTGCTGACGGTGCCGCCGTAGTAGTACGCGCCGCGGCCGCCGCTCTTGCAGTCCTTGGAGTTGAGGTGCTCCAGCGTGGACTTGGACGCGCAGCGCTTGTCGGGCTCGTCGCTGCTGCCGCAGGCCACGAGGGTGGCGGCGAGCAGGCCCATGCCGCCGAGGGCGACCGCGCCGGAGCGCATGCGTCGTCGGGTGGTGTCGCTGGTGTCCATGGCGAGCACCTTAGATCGGCCGAACGGAGGGAGGGAATCCGGCCGTCGTCACACCCTTGTCACGGCGGCGGCCCTAGAGTCGGGTTTCGTGCTGATCGGAATGGTTTGCGCGCTGGGCGCGGCGGTGTGTTTCGGTACGGCCTCGGTCCTCCAGGCGATGGCGGCGCGGGCCGCGTCCCGGCCGGAGGCGACAAGGTCGGGGTCGGGGGTCGACGCGGCCCTGTTCCTGCGGGCGGTGCGGCAGTGGCGGTACGTGGTGGGGCTGGGGTTGGACGCGGTGGGATTCGTGCTCCAGATCGTCGCCCTGCGGCACGTCCCGATCTACGCGGTCGGGGCGGCGCTGGCGGCGAGCCTGGCGGTGACGGCCGTGGTCGCGGCCCGGCTGCTGGGGGTGCGGCTGTCGCGGCTGGAGTGGGGCGCGGTGGCGGTGGTGTGCGCGGGGCTGCTGATGCTCGGGCTGGCCTCCGGTGAGGAGGGGCACGGGGTCGGATCGCTCGCGCTGAAGCTCGGGCTGCTGGCGGTGGCCGCTCTGGTGCTGCTGGTGGGCGCGGTGGCGGGCCGGCTGCCGGAGGGCTCGCGCGCGCTGGTGCTGGGCCTCGCGGCCGGGACGGGCTTCGGGGTGGTGGAGGTGGCCGTCCGGCTCATCGACACCCTGTCCCTGCGAGAGCTGCGGAACCCGGCGCTGTACGCACTGCTGCTGGGCGGGGCGGCGGCCTTCCTGCTGCTGACCTCCGCGTTGGAGCGGGGCTCGGTCACAGCGGCGACGGCCGGCCTGGTCCTCGGTGAGACCGTCGGGCCGGCGCTGGTGGGCGTGGCCTGGCTCGGCGACCGCCCCCGCGAAGGCCTGGCCTGGCTGGCCGTGACGGGCTTCGCGGTGGCGGTGGCCGGAGCGCTTGCGCTGTCGCGGTTCGGGGAGCCTAAGGAGTCCTGACGGCTCCGAGGAAGGCGGCGAAGGCGGCTGCTCCGAAGGTCAGCACCGGCCCGGCGTCGCCCGCCTTGGAGTCCCGGACGGGGACGGTGGCGGGGAGGTTGAGGGCGACCTCGACGCACTGGCCGCCGTTGTTGCTGTAGGAGGACTTGCGCCAGCGCGGGGTGGTCGTCATGGGGCCTTGATACCCGCGACGAAGGCCGCGAACGCCTCCGCCCGGAAGTTGAGCACCGGCCCGCCGGAGGCCTTGGAGTCCCGGACGGGGACGGTGCCGGGGAGGTTGAGGGCTACTTCGACGCAGTCACCGCCGTTGGCGCTGTAGGAAGAGGTGAACCAGCGGGGGGATTCGCTTGCGCTCGTCACGGGGTGCCCTTTCGTACCTCATTGATCATGGCTACAGAGGCCGCCTGGGACAGCGATTCGGCCTGAAGTTGATGGTAGGCCGTCAACAGAGGTAGGACCGCTGCGCTCTCACGGTCCACGTGCCCCTGAGCGTGTGTCTCGGCGTACGCAAGCATGGAGCGGTCCATCAACGTGAGCAAGTTGACAGGGAGGTTGAACGGCCGACGCTCACCTATCTCGAACGGTGCCACCTGAAGCACTGTGTTCGGCAGCTCAGCAAACTCGACCAGATGCGCCAACTGGGCCTCCATCACGCCGAATCCGCCGACCGGACGGCGGATACAGCTCTCGTCCATCACCACCAGCAGCATGGGTGGCCGTGGACGGACCAAGGCAGCCTGCCGCCGCGCGAGGAACGAAACGCGCTCGTCAGCCTGTTCCGGCGTGATCGCGCCCCGTCGCACATCGCCCCGAGTCAACGCTTCCGCGTACTCCGGCGTCTGCAACAGACCGGGGATGATTCCGATGTTGAAGAGCCGGATCTCCACGGCCAGCCCCTCGTGCTTGACGTACTCCGGGAAGCCCTCCAGCAGCGCCGTGTTCCGCACGGCCCTGCCGCGCCGTTCGAACTGGTCTCCGGTCCCGAACGCCCTGTCCACACTTGCCGCGAAGCGGGCAGTTGGAGGGCGCCGACCAGTTTCGACGGCGGAGATGTGCGTGCCGGAGAAGCCCGTCCGCTCCCCCAGTTCCTCCTGGGTCCAGCCCCGTTCGTCCCGCATCACGCGCAGGCGCTCCCCGAACGCCGCCCCCGGCGAGGACTCGGGGTCAAGATCCTTGCGGTTCAACTGCGCCCCCTGATCTCTCCGTTCAATTCCTGCAAGTTGAAGGATGCCCAGCGGCCGGACACGCTGAACCCATCCAGTAGTGGGACAGTTACGGAGAGGAGCGGCGGCATGTCCGACCACCCCGGAAACGAATGGCGCCAGCGGTTCAGCAGCACCCGACGAGGCGCACGCCTCGCCCGGCATCTGGCGGTGCTCGAACTGTGCCGGTGGGACTTCCCGCTCGGCGGGGACGAGTCCGACCGGGTGGCGCAGGTCGTCGCCGAGCTCACGGCCAACGCCGTGACCCACGGCTCCGTACCCGGGCGGGACTTCGAGCTCGGGCTCAAGCGGCTGGACGGGGTGCTGCGGGTCGAGGTGTCCGACGCGCACGCGGGGCGGCAGCCCGACCTCCGCCCCGCCGGGGACGGCCACGGCTACGGGCTGCACATCGTGGAGGCGCTCTCCGACGCCTGGGGCGTCACCGGCCGGGTGGTCGGCAAGACCGTCTGGGCGGAAGTGATCCAGCGGCGGCGCCCCACCGCTACGGCAGCGCGGCCGTAAGGGCCTCCAGGGTCGGGGTCCAGGCACTGTCGGCCGGGGTTCCGTAGCCGACCACGAGCGCCTCCCGCGCCGGCATCCCCGAGTCAGGGTGCCGGTACCGCGCCAGCCCCTCCACCGCCAGGCCCTGCCAGGCGGCGGCCTGGACGATCGACTGCTCCGTGCCCGGCGGGAGGTCCAGGACGACGTGCAGCCCCGCCGCGATCCCGGAGACGGGCACCCGTCCGCCCAGCGCGGCCACCAGCTCGTCACGCCGGCGCCGGTAGCGCAGCCGCATCGCCCGTACGTGCCGGTCGTACGCCCCGGACGTCATGAACTCCGCCAGGGTCAGCTGGTCCAGCGCGCTCGACGTCCACTCGGCCGGGCCCTTCGCCGCCAGCACCTCCTCCAGCAGGTCCGGGGGGACTACCATCCAGCCCATCCGCAGCGCCGGGGCGAGGGACTTGCTCGCGGTGCCCAGGTAGACCACCCGGTCGGGGTCCAGGCCCTGGAGCGCGCCGACCGGCTGGCGGTCGTAGCGGAACTCCCCGTCGTAGTCGTCCTCCAGGATCAGCCCGCCGGTGCTCCGCGCCCAGTCCACCGCCGCCGCCCGCCGCTCGGGGGTGAGGGCCGCCCCGGTGGGGAACTGGTGCGCCGGGGTCAGCAGTACCGCGCCCACCCGGGGGCCGAGGGCGGGCAGGTCCCGGGTGCGGGCCCCGGCCTCGTCCACCCACAGCGGGCGGGTCCGCAGCCCGGCCCCGGTGAGCAGGTCGCGGTGCAGGTCGAGGCTGTAGCCCTCCACGGCCATCTCCCGTACCCGGCGCCCCCGCAGCACCTGTCCGAGCAGCCGCGCGGCGTGGACGAAGCCGGCGCACAGCACGATGCGGTCCGGGTCCGCGTACACCCCGCGCGCCCGCGCCAGGTACCCGGCGAGCGCCTCCCGCAGTTCGATCCGGCCGCGTGCGTCGGAGTAGCCGAAGGCCTCGTTCGGGGCGTCGGTCAGGGCCCGCCGGGCGGCCGTCAGCCAGGCGGCGCGCGGGAAGCCGCCCACGTCCGGGGAGCCGGGCACCAGGCTGTACTCGGGCCCGCGCCGCGCGGGCCGGCGGACCCGGGCGGCCGGCGCCGGGGCCCGGCGCGGCGCGGCCCGTTCGGCGACGCGGGTGCCGGACCCCTGGCGGGCCGTCAGCCAGCCCTCGGCGACGAGATCGGCGTAGGCCTCCGCGACCGTGTTGCGGGCGATGCCGAGGTCGGCGGCGAAGGTCCGGGAGGACGGCAGCCGGGTCCCGGGCGCCAGCCGTCCGCTGCGCGCGGCCTCCCTCAGCGACTCCGTCAGCGCGGCGCGCAGGCCGCGCTCGCCCGCCGCGACGGCGGAGAGGTCCAGGTGCAGGTCGGCGCCGTAAGTGGCCCACGAGTCCGTCATGGATATGGACCATATAGGCGGGCCGCCCGCTCCGTACGGTGGACACATGAGCAACGAAACGAAGCCGAAGAGCGCCGAACTCGCCGCCGAGCACACCCCCCGCATGCAGCTGTTCAAGCTCGCCCCGGAGGCGTACAAGGCGGCCGTCGCGCTGGACATCGCCTCGAAGAAGGGCCTGGACCCGACCATCGCCGAACTGGTCAAGATCCGCGCCTCGCAGATCAACCACTGCGCGTTCTGCCTGGACATGCACACCAAGGACGCCCTCGCGGCGGGCGAGAGCGTCGAGCGGATCGTCCAGCTCAGCGCCTGGGAGGAGTCGCGGCACTTCTACACGGAGAAGGAGCTGGCGGCGATCGAGCTGACCGAGGCCGTCACCGTCCTGACGGACGGCTTCGTCCCGGACGAGGTGTACGAGAGGGCCGCCAAGCACTTCGAGGAGGCCGAGCTGGCCCAGCTGATCACGGCCATCGCCATGATCAACGTGTGGAACCGGTTCGCCGTCACCACCCGGCTGTCCCCGGGGCACTACGCCCCGGGGTCGCTCAAGCACTGAGCAGCGAGCACTGAGCACTGGGCACCGAGCACTGAGCTCCGCTCACTCCGGGCGGAAGGAGTCCACGGCCGCCGTCAGGTTCGCGCGGGTCGTGGAGGCGTCGGTGGCCGGGCCGGCCGCCAGCAGCGCCCACCGTTCGCCGCCCGCGGTGGTGACGATCCGTTCCATGCCGCGCCGGCGGCCGTGTGACTCCGCGCTGTCGTACTCGTACACCAGCTCGCAGGCGGCGCCGGCGAGCTGGTCGATGGACACCTGGCGGTAGGCGGGGGTTCCGCCGCTCAGCCGTTCGGAGGACATCCGCAGCAGCTCGCAGGAGCCGGTGGAGGCGGGCTCGCTGATCCGGAAGATCTGGAGCAGGGCGCTGCGGTCCCCGCCGGGCGGACGGTAGAAGGCCCCGTTGCCCTGCTCGTCGTGGCTGGTCCCCCATCCGGAGGGCACGGCCACCGAGAAGCCGGCCTCGTCGCGCACCACCGTGTAGCCGGGGCGGCCCGAGGGGCTCGGGCTGCCGGAGGGGGTGGCGCTCGGGGTGGGGGTGCCCAGGGAGGGCGTGACCGGCTCCGGGCTCGCGGAGGCCTGGGCCGTCCGGGCCGGCGGACGGGCGTCCGTGGCCGCGCCGTCCTTGCCGCCGAGCAGCATCCACGCCGCGACGGAGGCTCCGCCGACCACCGCCGCGGCCACCCCGACGAGCAGCGGGGTCCGCCACTGCGTCGCCCGGCGGGCCTCCTCGTACGGGGGCGGCGGCGGAGGGGGCGGGAACCGGCCGGCGGGCCCGGGCGGGGGCGGCAGCGGCGGCAGCCCCGCGTCCGGTGCGGCGGGCTGAGCGGCCCACCCCTGCCCGGCCGGCTGGTCGTACCACCCGGGCCGCGCCGGCTGCTCGTACCACGCGGGCTGCCCCGCCGGCCCGGGCGCCCCGACCTGCGGGGGCGTCCCGACCTGCGTGGGTGCCTCGGAGGCCGCGGGCCCGGCGGGCGCGGCCGGGTACGACGGCGCGGCCGGGTGCGACGGCTCCGCCGGGTACGACGGCTCCGCCGGACCGGTCGGCTCCGCCGGACGGGCAGGCCCCGGCCCGTGGGAAGGCCCCGCCGCGGAATCCGGTGCGTTCGGGTGCGGCGGCTGGGGGCCCGGCTCCCAGCGCTGGGTGCGCGGGTTCCACCAGGTGTCGTCGGCCGAGGACACCGGTCAGCCTCCCAGTCCGGTGAGCAGCCCGGCCAGCGCCGTGGCCGCGCTCACCGTCTCCACCAGCGGAGCCCACCGTTCCAGCGCCCCGCGCAGCCGTCCGGCCAGGCCCGGCCGGATCTCCCCGGCCGCTTCCAGCTCGGCGGCCGCGTCCTCCAGTTCCGCGTCGAGGTCCCCGCGCCCGCTGCTGCGGGGCATCCGCACGAGCTCGACGCGCAGGTCCTGCACGGCCCGCAGCAGTTCGGCGGCCGTGGGCGGCCGGTCCTCCGCGGCACCGTTGTGGACGGTGTTGGTGTTGTTGCTGCCGCCGATGCTGAAGGCGCTGTTGCTGACGTCGCCGATCCGGACCGGCCGCTCCTCGCTCCCGCTACTTGCCACCGCTGCTCCCCTTGCCGCTTGTACCGCCGCCGCCGGCGGTGTTGTGGTGGCCGGTGCCGCCGACGCTGAACGCGCTGTTGCTCACCGACTGGATGAAGGTGGCGCCCTCGGCCACGTGGACCGCGCGCTGCGCGAATTCGGCGGTGTGCCAGCCCGCTTCGTGCAGGGCGACGGTAACCCCGCCGACCACCCGGTCCTGAATCGTCTTCAGGTACCGGTCGAGGTCCATGAGGTGGAAGAGGGAGCCGTCGTCCATGGAGGCGATCTCCCGTACCGACAGCCGCGGCCCCTCGGGCCGGGCGCCGCCGTGGCCTCCGGTGAGGATCCGCCACCAGCTGGCCACCCCGCGGCCCAGCGTGGCCACGGCTCCCCAGAACGATCCGGGGGTGGCCACGAGCGCCGCCACCGCCTTGCCCAGCCAGGTGTTGTTCAGGAAGCGCTGGGCCTCCGCGTCGGCGTTCTGGAAGTCGGTGCGGACGGGCAGCAGCACGTGCGGGGCGACCTCCAGCATCAGCATGCCGCCCTGCGTGTGGACCCGTACGAACACGGTGACGACGAGGTTCTCGTCCCAGCCGCCGACCCGGATGCGCAGGAAGTGCCGGCGCCGCTCGCCGCCCTCCTCCATGGCGCCGAGGCGGTGGGCGGTGAACTGCTCCCGCGCCTGCCCGGCCCGGTCCCGGTGGGGGAACCCCGCGGCCGGGATGAACACGCACTCGTCCACGACCAGCTCGCGCAGCCGGTCCAGTACGCCGGCCTGCGCCTGCGGCGAGCCGTGCGGCGACGGTACGCGCAGCGCCTGGAGCAGCGGCACGACGCGCCGCAGGATGTCGGCGTTGGAGACGGGCTGCGGCTTGCGGTCGGCGCCGAGGTCATCGCGCGGGCGCAGTTCGACGGAGAGCTGCCAGGGCCGGTACGGCTCACCGGCCCCGGTGAACGGCCCGTTGATGTCGTACATGATCAGCGCCGAGCGCTGCTCGTCCCGGATCCGGTCGCGGACCCGGGCGAAGCGCGGGCTCTCCGTGACGGGGTCGGCGGACTGGTTGGCGTACCGGGTGGGGTTGAGCTCCCGGGAGACGATCCGGGCGCCGTGGCCGCGCTGGAGCGCGACGAGGGTGACGAGGCCCGCGAAGACGAGGGGCAGCAGCCACAGGAAGAGGGCCGTGGAGTCCCCCGAACCGCTGCCGCTCGAAGCGCTGTAGCCGCTGTAGCCGTCGTAGCCGCTGTAGCGGCCGGGGCTCGTGAAGGGCAGGAAGTCGTCCAGGGCGCCGCCGGAGTTCCCGAACATCGTGCCGGCCAGCAGCAGCCCGAGGAGGCTGAGGAGCACCATCAGCCAGACGTAGATCCTGAGCACGACGGCCAGGAAGCGCAGGAAGGGGTTGCCGCGGCGCCGGAGCCAGTTGGCGAGGCTCAGCAGCAGGAAGGGCACGAGCAGCACGGCGAGGGCGCCGCTGGTCAGCAGGGAGCCCACGAACCAGGCGCCGATGATCCCGGCGGCCCAGGCGAGCTCGACGCGCCGGGCGCGGAGCGCGTGGGCCAGGACGCGGGTGGCGTCGAATCCGTACGAGGGGGCGGCGATCCGCTCCTCGTGGACGTACAGCTCGTCGATCACCCGATCGCGGTAGCCGCCGTCGAGATAGGTCCCCGCGCACAGCAGCCGGCCGGCTTCGCTGAGGGAGGGGTGGACCGGCGGACGTCCGTCGCGCGGGTCCGCCGTCGGGTCGCCGCCGGGCTGAGGGGGAATCAGGTGGTCGGTCACCGGGCGACCTTATTTTCCCCCTACACGAACCGATAGGCGAAATCACGCCAAAGCGCCCCGGCCTGGTTTGGCCGGGGCGCAAGGGTGTTCGTACTGATCAGGCGAGGGAGTGAACCCGCTGATCAGCGCGGGTGGATCAGATCAGGCCGAGCTCGCGGACCGCGTCGCGCTCCTCGACGAGCTCCTGCACGGACGCGTCGATGCGCGCGCGGGAGAACTCGTTGATGTCCAGACCCTGGACGATCTCGTACTTGCCGTCCTTGCAGGTGACGGGGAAGGAGGAGATCAGGCCCTGCGGGACGCCGTAGGAGCCGTCCGAGGGGATGCCCATGGAGGTCCAGTCGCCGGCGGCGGTGCCGTTGACCCACGTGTGGACGTGGTCGATGGCGGCGTTGGCGGCGGAGGCGGCGGAGGACGCGCCACGGGCCTCGATGATCGCGGCGCCGCGCTTGGCGACGGTCGGGATGAAGGTGTCGGCCAGCCACTGCTCGTCGTTGACGACCTCGGCGGCGTTCTTGCCGGCGATCTCCGCGTGGAAGATGTCCGGGTACTGGGTCGCCGAGTGGTTGCCCCAGATGGTGAGGCGCTTGATCTCGGTGAGGTCGGCACCGGTGCGCTGCGCGAGCTGCGACACGGCGCGGTTGTGGTCCAGGCGGGTCATCGCGGTGAAGCGCTCGGCCGGGACGTCCGGAGCGGCGGCCTGCGCGATGAGCGCGTTGGTGTTGGCCGGGTTGCCCACGACCAGGACCTTGATGTCGTCCGCGGCGTGCGCGTTGATCGCGGCGCCCTGCGGCTTGAAGATGCCGCCGTTGGCGGAGAGCAGGTCACCGCGCTCCATGCCCTTGGTGCGCGGGCGGGCGCCCACGAGGAGGGCGACGTTGGCGCCGTCGAAGCCCTGGTTCGGGTCGTCGAAGATGTCGATGCCCTTGAGCAGCGGGAAGGCGCAGTCGTCGAGCTCCATGGCGGTGCCCTCGGCGGCCTTCATGCCCTGCGGGATCTCCAGGAGGCGGAGCTTGACCGGCACGTCCGCGCCGAGCAGGTGGCCGGACGCGATGCGGAAGAGCAGCGCGTAGCCGATCTGGCCGGCAGCGCCGGTCACGGTGACATTCACGGGAGTGCGGGTCATGGCCTTCTCCGTTAGACAGCTGGCGGTGGGGCGTCCCCGCCCCATGTGCTGGGTCCCAAGTACTGGGGAGGACGCCGCTTCCCTGTCCTGCGAATCTTGACGTGAAGAGACATCCGCCCGTCAGGCTATCCGACCCGAGGGGCCCCCAACCCCCCGGACCCTGTGGTCCACGGCACATGACCCGCGGGTTCCAAGGTCCGAACAGGTGCGCGGCCTGTACTCCAGTGCGGAAATCGGCCCTTTCCAGGGCCTTCGAGGGCCCGGCGCGCCGCGCCGCCCGGTGTCCCGGCGGCGCGGCGGCGGCCGCGGGGTCAGCGGACGGTGAAGCGGACCGCGGTCTCCAGGAAGGGGACGTGCAGCCATGGCTGCGGCTCCATCACCAGCGCCAGCAGCGTGATCGCCACGCCGAGCACCCCGTACGTGACCATGTCCGTGAAGCGGGAGCGCACCGCGAGCATGCCCACCGAGGGCAGGGCCCGCCGCAGCACCGCGGCGCCGATCAGGGCGACGCCGATGACGAGGCAGCCGATGCGCGCCTGCCCCATCGCCGTGGTCAGCAGCCCGACGGCGGTGGCCGCGAGGACGCTGAGCATCGGCCACTGGCGGGCGGGCGTGGACACGGCACCGGGGATGGCGCGGCCGGCGCCCTCGGGCCGGGCGGTGTCCTGGGTGACGGCGGGGAACCGCCGCGACCGGGCCGCCGGCCGCGCGCCCGCGCCGGTGGCGTCGCCGGCCGCACCGGTCTCGCCGGCCCGGCCTGTGTCACCGGGCCCGCCGGTGTCGCCGGTTCCGCCCGTCTCGCCCAACTCGCCGGTCTCGCCGGCCCCGCTGGTCTCACCCGTGTCGTGCTCAGCCCGCACTGTCGGTCCGCTCCGCCGCCTCGACCACGTTCACCAGCAGCTGCGCCCGGGTCATCGGGCCGACACCGCCCGGGTTCGGCGAGATCCAGCCCGCCACCTCCGCCACGCCCGGGTGGACGTCCCCGACGATCCTGCCGTTCTCGTCACGGCTGACGCCGACGTCGAGGACGGCCGCGCCCGGCTTCACGTCCTCCGGCTTCACCAGGTGCGGGACGCCCGCCGCCGCGACGACGATGTCCGCCTGGCGCAGCAGCCCGGCGAGGTCGCGTGTACCGGTGTGGCACAGGGTCACGGTCGCGTTCTCGGACTTGCGGGTCAGCAGCAGCCCGATGGAGCGCCCCACGGTGATGCCGCGGCCGAGGACGACCACGTGCGCGCCGTTGATCTCGACCCCGTGGTGGCGCAGCAGCTCGACGATCCCGTACGGGGTGCACGGCAGCGGGCCCTGCACGCCCAGCACCAGCCGGCCGAGGGAGGTCGGGTGCAGGCCGTCGGCGTCCTTGGCCGGATCCATCAGCTCCAGGACGCGGTTGGTGTCGATGCCCTTGGGGAGCGGAAGTTGGACGATGTAGCCGGTGCACGCCGGATCGTCGTTCAGCTCGCGCACGACCGCCTCGATCTCCTCCTGGGAGGCCGTGGCGGGCAGTTCGCGGCGGATGGAGGTGATGCCCACCTCCGCGCAGTCCTTGTGCTTGCCGTTGACGTACCAGCGGCTGCCCGGGTCGTCGCCGACGAGCAGGGTGCCGAGGCCGGGGGTGATGCCCCGCTCCTTCAGCGCCGCCACACGGGCGGTCAGTTCGGATTTGATCGCGGCCGCGGTGGCCTTGCCATCGAGAATCTGGGCGCTCATGAGGGGCATCCTTCCGGATGGGACGGCCCGGCTTCCAGTCGGACGGAGGCCGAAACGCGCTCTTGATTGCACTTGCACAACAAGTCTGGCCCGGCTTCGCAACCGGCTGGACAAGCCCGGGGCGGGCCCACCACGATGACGGGCAGCAAGACGATCGCAATGAGTGCCGCGGGCAGTGCCGGGGGGCGTACCGCAGAAGCAAGTGTCCTCCAGCGTGCCGTGCGTCCCCGCACTTCACGGAGGAAACACCCAGATGAGCTTCGGCGACCCGAACAACCCTTACGGGCAGCAGCAGCCGCCGCAGGGACAGCCCGGCTACGGATACCCCCAGCAGGCCCCGCAGGGCGTCCCGCCGCAGGGCGGCTACGGCTACCCGCAGCAGGGCCAGCAGCCCTACGGCGTCCCTCCCCAGGCGCCGGGCACCCTCCAGGCCAACAACGGCTACATCAACGTCGCGGGCCTCGGCACCGTCCAGGTCGCCACGATGGGCCGCCGCTTCGGCGCCCGCCTGATCGACGGTCTGATCATCGGTGTCCTGTACTTCATCCTGAGCTCCGTGGTGTTCGCGGGCGCCTTCAGCGCGGCCAGCGACATCAAGGACTGCACGGGCATCGACCCGATGTCCCCCGCGTACAGCACCTGCCTCAACGAGGCGTCGGCCCAGGCCGGCCAGGCCGCGGGCGGCATCTTCGCGGCCTTCTTCGGCGGCATGCTGATCCTCGGCCTCGCCACCCTGCTCTACGAATGGCTGATGATCGCCTTCGTGGGCGCCACCGTCGGCAAGATGGCCCTCGGCCTGAAGGTCGTCAAGGAGAACACGGGTCAGGTCCCGGGCATCGGCGGCGGCTTCATCCGCTGGATCATCCCGATGGTCGGCGCCTTCCTCTGCGGCATCGGCCAGATCCTGGTCTACCTCTCCCCCTTCTTCGACAACTCGGGCAAGCTCCAGGGCTGGCACGACCGTGCCGCGGGCACGATCGTCGTCAAGAAGTAGGCAGCGGACACCGTTCACGGCGAAGGCCGCGTCCCGCAGTGCGGGACGCGGCCTTCGCCGTCTGCCGGGCCGCTCAGTGGAAGAAGTGGCGGGTACCCGTGAAGTACATCGTCACGCCGGCCTTCTTCGCCGCCTCGACGACCAGCTCGTCGCGGACCGAACCGCCCGGCTGGACCACGGCCTTCACGCCGGCGGCGGTCAGGATCTCCAGGCCGTCCGGGAACGGGAAGAAGGCGTCCGAGGCCGCGTACGAGCCCTGCGCGCGCTCGGCGCCCGCCCGCTCGACGGCCAGCTTCGCGGAGTCGACGCGGTTGACCTGGCCCATGCCGACGCCGACCGAGGCGCCGTCCTTGGCCAGCAGGATCGCGTTGGACTTGACGGCGCGGCAGGCCTTCCACGCGAAGGCGAGCTCGGCGAGCTCCTCCGCGGACAGGGCGTCGCCGGTGGCCAGGGTCCAGTTCGCCGGGTCGTCGCCCTCGGCCTGGAGCCGGTCGGTGACCTGGAGCAGCGCACCGCCGTCGATCGGCTTGACCTCGACCGCGTTGGCGGGGGCGCCCTCGGCCCGCAGCACGCGGATGTTCTTCTTCCGGGCCAGCACCTCGACGGCACCGTCCTCGTACGCCGGAGCCACGATGACCTCGGTGAAGATCTCGGCGACCTGCTCGGCCAGCTCGACGGTCACCGGGCGGTTGACGGCGATGACGCCGCCGAACGCGGAGAGCGGGTCGCAGGCGTGCGCCTTGCGGTGCGCCTCGGCGACGTCGGCACCGGTCGCGATGCCGCACGGGTTGGCGTGCTTGATGATCGCGACGCAGGGGTCGGCGTGGTCGTACGCGGCCCGGCGCGCGGCGTCGGTGTCCGTGTAGTTGTTGTACGACATCTCCTTGCCGTGCAGCTGCTCCGCCTCGGCCAGGCCGCCGGTGCCGTCGACGTAGAGCGCGGCGCCCTGGTGCGGGTTCTCGCCGTAGCGCAGCACGTTCTTGCGCCCGTAGGTGGCACCCAGGAAGTCGGGGAAGCCGGACTCGTCCGCGGCGGCGTAGTCGTCGGCGAACCAGGACGCCACGGCCACGTCGTACGCGGCGGTGTGCTGGAAGGCCTCGGCCGCGAGGCGCTTGCGGGCGGCCAGGTCGAAGCCGCCGCCCTGGGCGGCCGCGAGGACGTCGGCGTAGCGGGCGGGGCTGGTGACGACCGCGACCGAGGGGTGGTTCTTGGCGGCGGCGCGGACCATCGACGGGCCGCCGATGTCGATCTGCTCGACGCACTCGTCCGGGGTGGCGCCGGAGGCGACGGTCTCCCGGAAGGGGTAGAGGTTGACGATCACCAGGTCGAAGGGCTCGACGCCCAGCTCGGCGAGCTGGCGCCGGTGGTCCTCCAGGCGCAGGTCGGCGAGGATGCCGGCGTGCACGCGCGGGTGGAGGGTCTTGACCCGGCCGTCGAGGCACTCGGGGAAGCCGGTCAGCTCCTCGACCTTGGTGACGGGCACGCCGGCCGCGGCGATCTTCGACGCGGTGGAGCCGGTCGAGACCAGCGAGACGCCCGCCTCGTGCAGGCCGCGGGCCAGGTCTTCCAGTCCCGTCTTGTCGTAGACACTGACGAGCGCACGGCGGATCGGCCGCTGGGTGGTAGCCGTCGTCGTTTCGTTGGCGGTCACTGGATTGTTACCTTTCGTCCCTCAATGCGGTAGCCGTGCCGGGCCAGGCGCCCCACGACGTCGACGAGCAGCTTGCGCTCGACTTCCTTGATGCGCTCATGGAGCGCGGCTTCGTCCTCCCCGTCCCCGATCTCCACGACACCCTGGGCGATGATCGGACCGGTGTCGACGCCGCTGTCCACGAAGTGGACCGTGCAGCCGGTGACCTTCGCCCCGTACGCGAGGGCGTCCCGCACCCCGTGCGCGCCGGGGAATGCGGGGAGGAGGGCGGGGTGGGTGTTGATGAACCGGCCGCCGAAGCGGTCGATGAAGCTCTTGCCGACGATCTTCATGAATCCTGCGGAGACCACGAGGTCCGGCGCGTACGCGTCCGTCGCCGCCGTGAGGGCGGCGTCCCACTCCTCACGGCTCCCGTAGGCCTTGACCGGGCACACGAAGGTCGGGATCCCCGCCTTCTCGGCCCGCTCCAGACCGACGATGCCCTCGCGGTCGGCCCCGACGGCGACGACCTCGGCACCGAAACCCTCGGCTCCGCCGGGGTGGGCGTCGATGGCGTCGAGCAGGGCCTGGAGGTTGGTGCCGGAGCCGGAAACCAGCACGACCAGGCGGGAGGCGGCCATGGGAGGCCCTTTCTCACAGGATTTGCGACGTTGGTCTTGTGTGGTCATACGAAACTTCGGGGTACCGATATACGGGGAACCATACGAAGCCACCGACCGCCTGCAACGATACCGGCACACGGGACCGCCCCCGGGGGACGGGGGCACGGGCGGGGGGTAGCGTCTGGCCTACAAGCCGTACAACCCGGCGCACACCGGGTCCACGACGTCCATGACACAGGGGAAGTAAGCCACTCGATGCCGGACCGCCGTCAGCCCGACCCCTCCACCGACGACAACCCCTTCGCGGCGCCCCCGGAGGGCCGGCCCGACCAGCCGTGGCAGCCCCGGCAGCCGCAGCGCCCGCGCGACGGCGGCGGCCCGGGCGGTCCGGACCCCGACGGCCAGGAGCCCGGCGGGCCGGCCCGCTGGGACCCGATGGACCCGGTCCAGCGGCGGGCCCGGTACGCGATGCTCGGGGGGATGTGGGGGTTCTTCTTCGGGATCTTCGGGATCCCGTCGGCCGGGCTGCTGCTGGGGGCGCTGGCGCTGTACTGGGGGATCAGCGCGCTGCGCGGCCGCCCCGCGGCCCCGGCCGACCCCGTCAAGGGCACCCCGGCCCAGCCAGGAGGCCTGTCCGCCCTCGGCCCGGCGGCCCGGCCGCAGCGGGCGGCGGCGGTCAGCGGTCTGGTCTCGGCGACGCTGGCGCTGCTGCTGGCGGGCACGTCGTACGGGTTGCAGCTGGCGTACAAGGACTTCTACGTCTGCCGCGACGACGCGCTGACGCAGACGGCGGAGCTCCAGTGCAACACCCTCCTCCCGGACAACGTGGTGGGCAACGTCCTGAAGGTCCAACGCTGACCCCTCGTCACCGCTGTGTGACATCGAAGGGCGGGGCGGGGGGACGGCTCCGCGCAGCGGCACCCGGCCCCGCTCAGCCCTCCGGACGCCGCCGCGTGAGCACCCGCGCCCCCACCACCCCCGGCGCCAACGGTGCGGCCTCCGCCACCTCCGCCTCCGGCGCCACCTCCACCGCAGCCGGCACCTCCGGCCCGGGCCCGGACTCCGGCTCGGGCTCGGGCCCCGGCTCCGGCTCCGGCTCCGGCGGGGTCACCTCCACGGGCGCGACGATCGGCAACGCCGCCTCCCGCAGCACCGCCCACCTCAACTCCCGCACCCCCGGGTCGTGCCACGCGTCCCCGCCCGCCACATCCCCGGCGGAGCCGACCGGCCGGTTCCGCAGCCCGTGCACCCCCACCGCGACCGGCACCGCCAGGACCAGCACCCAGCCGGCCGCGGCCGCACCCGCCTGCCACCACACCGGCCCGAAGGCCGCCAGCGCCCGCGTCCCGAGCGCACCCGCCGACGCCGCCGCCAGCCCGGCCATCGCCAGCCCGCACACCACCGCGCCCAACGCCGCCGTCAGCGCGGTCTCCCCGTACGAGACCTCCCGCGCCCGCCGCACCGCGAACCACCCCACCACCAGCCCCGCCACCACCGGCACCCCGGCCGCCGCCCACGTCAGCGGCGTCCCCGGCCCCTCCGGCGGCAGCGCCGCCAGCAGCGGGAACCTCGGCAGCGCCGCCGCCCCCGCGAACCCCAGCGGCGTCGCCGTGGCCCCCGTCCCCACCGCGAACCCGGGCCCCAGCCCGTACGCCGCCCCCCACACCACGGCGTTGGGCAACAGCGTCACCGCCAGCAGCAGCACCGCGAAGCGGCCCGACCACACCCCGGTCAGCGTCAGGAACGAAGACTGCACCTCCCCCGCGTGCCACACCAGCGACGCCCCGACGAGCACGGTCCCGCCGCCCAGCAGGACGAGCACCCCCGCCGCCCCCGAGCGCAGCGCCAGCGCGTACCGCGGCCGGGCCACCGCCCGCCGCACGCCCCCGGGGATCCAGCCCGGCAGCGACCCGGCGGGGCGCCCCTTCGCCGCCCACACCCCGCCGCCCGCCGCGAACACGGCGACCAGCGGCAGGTGCCAGGCCGCACTGATCGGGTCCGCCGGCATCGGCCCGCCCGCCGCGTACACCGTGGCGAGCGCGCCCACGGCCAGGTAGCCGCAGACCACGGCGGAGAACACCGCGCTCGCCGGCAGCAGCTCCTCCGCTTCCGCGTCCGGCCCGGCGCCGACGCCGGACGCACTGCCCAGCCGGGCCGCCCGGCGCATCAGCAGCGCGGGCAGCGCCACCAGCAGCAGGGGGGTCACCCCGACGGGCGCGGGCACCCCGGAGAGCGTGTCGTAGCGGACGAGTTCGGCCCCGTGGGCCATCAGCCACAGCCCGGCGGCCAGGTGCAGCGCGCCGCCGGGGCCGCTGTCGGGGTAGGGGGAGCTGATCCACAGCACGATCACGAGCACGGCCAGGAAGCCGAGCCCCAGCCCGGCGGCGACGGCGCCGCCCAGCACGCAGGCGGCCGCCGCCGGGGAACGGCGTGGCGCCCGGGCCTGCGGGGCCGACGGCAACGGGGCCCCGCGTTCGATCACTTGGGTCACACCGTCATGGTGCCAACGACACGCGCTATGGGTGGGTAATAGGCGATTGTCCGTTGTGTCGCCCAATATACGTTTATGTACTTTATCGCCCAGTGCTGTGCTGCCAGGTCGCGAGGAGTGTGACATGACACCAGACGTCGATACGGGCTCCGGCTCGGAGCGGGGCCTTCCGCCCCCCAAGGAGCGCCGCCGGCTGCGCGAGTCGGGCGAACTGACGCACGCACAGGTCGCGACGGAGCTGGGGGTCACCGCCGGCACCGTCCGCGCGTGGGAGAAGGGCCGGACGGAGCCGGGTGCCCGCACGCGCCAGGCGTACGCGGAGCTCCTGGACCGCCTCGCGCGCGCGGGCGCGGGCGGCGGTCCCGGCAGGTCCGCCGGCCCGCCCACCCGCCCCGGCGGCGCCGCGCACCGCGCCCCGAAGCCCCCGCCCGCCCCGGCCCGCCCCCCGTCCCGCCGGACCCCCGCCCCCGAACCCGCCCCCCGGCACAGCCCCACCCCGGACCCCGCACCGCCACGCGCCGCGCCGGGACCCTCCGCCCCGGCCCCGGTCCACGCCGCGACGGGCGACACGGCACCGCCAGACCAGCCGGAGCCCGCCCCTCCGCCCACCGCCCCCGCGCCCGCCGCCCCGGCGCACGCGCCCACGCCCACGGCCGCGCCCACGCCCGAACCGGTCGCGCCCCCCGCCGGGGCCGCGACCGGTCGGGTCCCGCGGCCGACCCGGCCCGCCGAGGCGTTCGACTCGCTCTACGGCTACTCCGCGCCCGCCCTGGTCCGCCAGGTCTACCTCCTGACGGGGCGTCGCTCCCTCGCGCAGGAGGCCGTGGAGCGGGCGTTCCGTCAGGCGTGGGCGCAGTGGCCCGAGGTGGCCACCGACCCCGACCCCGTCGGCTGGGTCCGCGCGGCCGCGTACGAGTACGCGCTCTCCCCCTGGCGCCGGCTGCGCCGGGCCCACCGGACCCTCGGCCGCCCCGACAAGGCCCCCGCCGACCCCAACGACCGCATCCTGCTGGGCGCCCTGCTGGCCCTGCCGCCCGCGCACCGGCGGACCGTGCTGCTCTACGACGGCGTCGGCCTCGACCTGCCCGACACGGCCGCCGAGACCGAGGCCAGTACGCCCACCACCGGCAGCCGCCTGCTCCGCGCCCACGCCGACCTCGCCGCCCGGCTCCCCGGACTGGCCGGCGTGCCCCCGCAGGAGCAGTCGGCCGTGCTGCGCGCGTGGCTCGGCGCGGTGCGGCCCGCCGTACCGCTGGAACCGCCCCCGGCGGCCGCCGTCCGCACGGTGAGCGAGCTCCGCGCCCGCCGCTGGTCCCGGGCCGCACTCATGCTGACCGCGGTGATCGCCGTCGCCACGGGGTACACCACCGTGACCGCGCCGGACCATTACGAGGCGCCGGTCGGGCCCGGTACCAGCGTCTCCGGGGTCCCGCCGCTCGCCGGCCCGCCACGGCTGACCGAGACGGCCCGGGCGCTCCAGGACAAGCTCCGCGCCGATCCGGCCGCCGGCCCCCACAGGATCCACCCGTCACTGGAATGAGCGGGCGGCCCGGGAGCCGAAAAGGGGCGTGGGGGGGGGGGGGGGGGGGGGGGGGGGGAGGGGGGGGGGGGGGGGGGGGGGGGGTGTGTGCTGTTTTTTGGGGGGTTTTC
>NZ_JBVILR010000009.1:66060-96380 GCF_055580265.1 Streptomyces sp. NPDC032091
CCCCCCACCCCCCCCCCCTCCCCCCCACCCTCCCCCCCCCCCCCCCCCCCCCCCCCCCCCCCCCCCCCCCCCCCCCCCCCCCCCCCCCACGCCCGTGCGTCCGTACCGTCAGCGCCTACTTCGCGCCTTCGAGGATCTCGCGCGCCAGCTTGGCGGTCTCGGTCGGCGTCTTGCCGACCTTGACGCCGGCGGCCTCGAGGGCCTCCTTCTTGGCCTGTGCGGTGCCAGAAGAGCCGGAGACGATGGCGCCGGCGTGGCCCATGGTCTTGCCCTCGGGGGCGGTGAAGCCCGCGACGTAGCCGACGACCGGCTTGGTGACGTTCTTCGCGATGAAGTCCGCCGCGCGCTCCTCGGCGTCGCCGCCGATCTCGCCGATCATGACGATGAGCTCGGTCTCCGGGTCGGCCTCGAAGGCCTCCAGGGCGTCGATGTGCGTGGTGCCGATGACCGGGTCGCCACCGATGCCGACGGCGGAGGTGAAGCCGATGTCGCGCAGCTCGTACATCATCTGGTAGGTCAGCGTGCCGGACTTGGACACGAGACCGATCTTGCCGGGCTTGGTGATGTCGCCCGGGATGATGCCGGCGTTGGACTGGCCGGGGGTGATCAGACCCGGGCAGTTCGGGCCGATGATGCGGGTCTTGTTGCCCTTGGCGGTCGCGTACGCCCAGAAGGCGGCGGAGTCGTGCACCGCGATGCCCTCGGTGATGACGACGGCCAGCGGGATCTCGGCGTCGATCGCCTCGACCACGGCGGCCTTGGCGAAGGCCGGCGGGACGAAGAGGACGGAGACGTTGGCGCCCGTCTTCTCCATCGCCTCGGCGACGGACCCGAAGACCGGGACCTCGGTGCCGTCGAAGTCGACGGTCGTGCCGGCCTTGCGCGGGTTCACGCCACCGACGATGTTGGTGCCGTCAGCCAGCATCAGCTTGGTGTGCTTCATGCCCGTGGCACCGGTCATGCCCTGGACGATGACCTTGCTGTCCTTGTTGAGGAAGATAGCCATGTGAGTCTGTGACCTCTGCCCTTACTTCGCAGCCGCGAGCTCGGCGGCCTTGTCGGCCGCGCCGTCCATGGTGTCCACGCGCTGCACCAGCGGGTGGTTGGCGTCCGAGAGGATCTTGCGACCCAGCTCGGCGTTGTTGCCGTCGAGACGGACGACGAGGGGCTTGGTGACCTCTTCGCCCTTGTCCTTCAGCAGCTGCAGCGCCTGGACGATGCCGTTGGCGACCTCGTCGCAGGCGGTGATGCCACCGAAGACGTTGACGAAGACGGACTTGACGTCCGGGTCGCCGAGGATGATCTCCAGACCGTTGGCCATGACGGCGGCGGAGGCGCCACCGCCGATGTCCAGGAAGTTGGCGGGCTTGACGCCACCGTGGTTCTCACCGGCGTACGCGACGACGTCGAGGGTGCTCATGACGAGACCCGCGCCGTTGCCGATGATGCCGACCTCGCCGTCGAGCTTGACGTAGTTGAGGTTCTTCGCCTTGGCGGCGGCCTCGAGCGGGTTCGCGGCCGCGTGGTCCACGAACTCCTCGTGACCCGGCTGGCGGAACTCGGCGTTCTCGTCCAGGGAGACCTTGCCGTCGAGGGCGATGACCTCGCCGGAGGCGACCTTCGCGAGCGGGTTGACCTCGACGAGGAGCGCGTCCTCGGCGATGAAGGTCTTCCACAGGGTCACGAGGACCTCGGCGACCTGCTCGGCGACCTCGGCCGGGAACTGCGCGAGCTCCACGATCTCGCGGGCCTTCTCGATCGTGACGCCCTCGTTGGCGTTGACCGGGACCTTCGCGAGCTTCTCGGGGGTCTCCTCGGCGACCTGCTCGATGTCCATGCCGCCGGCGACCGACGCCATGGCCAGGAAGGTGCGGTTGGTGCGGTCGAGCAGGTAGGAGACGTAGTACTCCTCGACGATCTCGGGAGCGGTCTCCGCGATCATCACCTTGTGGACCGTGTGGCCCTTGATGTCCATGCCCAGGATGTCCGTCGCGCGGGCGACGGCCTCGTCCGGGGTGGCGGCGAGCTTGACGCCGCCCGCCTTGCCGCGGCCGCCGACCTTCACCTGGGCCTTGACGACCGACTTGCCGCCCAGCTTCTCGGTGGCCTCGCGAGCCGCCTCAGGCGTGTCGATCACTTCACCGGCCAGCACCGGTACACCGTGCTTGGCGAAGAGGTCCCTCGCCTGGTACTCGAACAGGTCCACGCGCGTCCGTCCCTTGTCTTCAAAGATTCGCAGTGATTCGCGGTTTGTCTGCTATCTGCGTGGGCGTGCCGCGGAGGGCAACGTGACGGCGCTGTCACTGGGGAGGCGCACACGGTGACCGTGGACGCGGCATGTCCGTCTCGCAGGTTATCCCCGTGGGCCGTAGGACCCTAAATCACAGATCACACCTGAGCGGTGATACCTGTCACAGATCGCCTCACCGCGGAGCTGCGTCTTCGTGTGATCCGCCGATGTGGAGCGGGGTCGGGCGGGACCTCTCCGCGGGGCCTCACGGGACCGGCAGGGGGCGCTTCTCCAGCGCCGCCGCCATCACCTCCGGGAACAGGTCGGGCGTGCAGGCGAAGGCGGGGGCGCCGAGCGCGGCGAGGGCCGCGGCGTGCTCTCGGTCATAGGCGGGGGCGCCCTCGTCGGACAGGGCGAGCAGCGCCACGAACTCCACTCCGGCCGCCTTCATCGCGGCGACCCGCTGGAGCATCTCGTCGCGTATCCCGCCCTCGTAGAGATCACTGATCAGGACGACGACCGTGTCGGCAGGACGGGTGATCCTGGACTGGCAGTAGGCGAGGGCGCGGTTGATGTCGGTGCCGCCGCCGAGCTGGGTCCCGAAGAGGACGTCCACCGGGTCGTCGAGCTGGTCGGTGAGGTCGACGACCGCCGTGTCGAACACGACCAGACGGGTGGTGATCGACCGCATGGAGGCCAGGACCGCGCCGAAGACGGAGGCGTGGACGACGGAGGCGGCCATCGAACCCGACTGGTCGACGCAGAGCACCACCTCCTTCTTGACCGCCCGCGCGGCCCGGCCGTACCCCACCAGCCGCTCGGGCACGACGGTCCGGTGCTCCGGGAGGTAGTTCTTCAGGTTCGCCCGGATCGTGCGGTCCCAGTCGATGTCGCGGTGGCGGGGGCGGGCGGTCCTCGCCGAGCGGTCGAGCGCGCCCGCGAGGGTGGCCCGGGTCCGGGTCGCGAGGCGCTTCTCCAGCTGGTCGACCACCCGGCGGACGACGGCCCGCGCCGTCTCCCGCGTGGTGTCGGGCATGGCCTTGTTCAGGGACAGCAGGGTGCCGACCAGGTGCACGTCCGGCTCGACGGCCTCCAGCATCTCCGGCTCCAGCAGCAGCGCGGACAGGCCGAGCCGCTCGATGGCGTCCCGTTGCATGACCTGGACCACGGGGCTGGGGAAGTACGTACGGATGTCCCCGAGCCAGCGGGCCACCCTCGGGGCGGATCCCCCGAGCCCCGCCGACCGCTCCCCCGGCCCCTTGCCGTCCCCGCCCCCGCCGTAGAGCGCGGTCAGCGTCGCGTCCATGGCGGCGTCGGCGCCGCCGAGCACCCGGCCCGTCCCGTCGGCTTCGCCGCCGAGCACCATCCGCCACCGCCGCAGGCGTTCGCCTCCGGCGGTGTCCCGCCCGCTCTCCGTCATCCGACGCTCCCCCTTGAGTCGTTGCCTTGTACGGGACCGAGCCCCTCCGTGGCGCTGCGCGCGACCGTCTCCCCGCCCCGCCCTTCGCCCGTTCTCCGGGGCACGCCCCGGCCCCCGGCACCGGACGCTCCGCGCGCGGTGCGCTGACGCGCCGCGCCGCATCCGGCCCCGCCGGCGTGTGGGGCGCGGGGGTCCGGGGGCGGAGCCCCCAGGAGGAGGCGGGCCACCTCCGTCACCGCGGACGCGCGGGCCGGGTCCAGGTCGGGGGCGAAGCCCGCCGGGGCGGCGCCGGTCGTGGTGGAGGCGCCGGCGCCCGGGCCGCGGCGCGCCAGTTCGCCCAGGGTCCGCCGCACGCCCGGCTCGTACGCCCCGAACGTCCGCCGCAGCAGCGGCAGCACGTCGACGAAGGCGCGCTCCGGGACCGCCACCAGCCAGGCGTCGATCAGGCCCCGCAGCCGCTCGTCGTGGACCAGCAGGGTGCCGCCGCCGGAGCCGCCGCCCGCGAACCCCTCGATCCAGCCCGCCGCGTCGGCCGGGGAGGCCGCCGGGGAGAGCGCGAGCCCCATCAGCCGGGCCGTCTCCTCGGGCGGGAGCCGGCCGTCGTCCAGCAGCAGCCGCACGGCCCGGCCCCGGATCAGCCCGGGCACGGTGTCCCGCCCGGCCAGCTTCCGCAGGACGGCCGACCAGCGCTCCCGCAGCCCCCCGTCCGCGTCGGCCAGCAGGGCGACCGCCCCGTGCACCCCGTCCAGGTGGCCCCTCAGCTCCGCCGCCGCGTCCGCGTCGAGCCCCGCCGCGCAGGCCGGCGGCAGGGCCACGCAGATCCGCTCGGCCAGCCCGGCGGCGACCGTGCCGAGCGCGGCCGCGTCGGTCCCGCGTACGTCCCCGTACCGCAGCGAACGGGCCAGCGCGGGCAGCGCCCCGGCCAGCCGCGCCACATCGGTGTCCAGCGCCGCGAGGTCGGCCAGCGCCCGCAGCACGGCGGGCAGCGCCTGCGCCAGCCCGGCGGCCAGGCACCGCTCGGCCAGCGCCGTGACCTCCGCCAGCTGCCGGGCGCCCGCCGCCTCGGCCTCGGCCCTGGCGGTCGCCGCGCCGGGGACGGTGGTGCCCCAGATGCCCGCCTCGGCGACCCGCACCGACAGCTCCGGCTCCCAGCGCAGCCGCCAGGTCTCCCGGAAGGTGCCCGTCCCGCCGCGGGAGGCGGTGGGCACGCCCCAGTCGACGCCGAGCATCCGCAGCCGGTGCAGCAGCCGGGACTTCGCGGCGTCGGTGTCCTTGCGCAGGTCCAGTTCCAGCTCCCGTTCGCGGGCCTCCGCCTTGAGCCGCAGCGAGCGCTGCCGGCGGGTGAGGTCCCGCTGGAGCGGTACGGCGGGCGCCCCGTCCGGGACCTCGCCGAGCACGTCCCCCACGACGAGCCGGTCCTCGACCAGCGCGAGCGGTACGTCGGAGCCGTCGCACATGACGGCCCGCGCCGCCTCCAGGGTCTCCGCGAGCCCGGCCATCGGCCGGCCCCGGACGGCGGCCAGGGTCCCGGCCAGCCGGACCGCCTCGATGACGTGGGACGGGGAGACCTGGCGGTCCTCCTCCCGCAGCAGTCCGGCCACCTTGGTCAGCCACCGCTCCACCGGCCGGTCCCGGCAGGCGAAGAGGTGCGCGTACCAGCCGGGCGAGGAGACGCCGGCGCCGTATCCGCCGGCCCGGGCGAGCCTGCGGTGGGTCCAGGGCACCCAGGTGGTCTCCACCTTGGTGCGGGGCAGGCCGGCGAGCAGCGCCCGGTCCGCGGCGACGGTGGTCCGGGCCCGGAGCGCGGGGACGTGCCAGGCGCCGCACACCACGGCGTAGTCGTCGCCGAACTCCCGTCGGGCGGCCCGCATCCGCTGCCGCATGTGGGCCTCGCGGACCAGGTCCCGGGGGCGGCCGCCGTCGCCGTAGGTCTCGCGCAGGGCCCCCATGGCCTCCCCGAGGGCCTCGAAGGCGGCGAGCGGGTCCCGTGGGCCCCCGGTGGCCCGGTGCTCGACCACGTCCTCCCACCACTGCTCCGCGTCCTCGTACCCGGCGGTCCGCGCGAGCACCGCGAGCGGGTCCACCGGCAGCGCGCCGCCGTCGCCGTCGCCGTCTCCGTCGCCGGGCGGCTCCCCGCCCTCCCCGGGCGCGGCCAGCGCGTGGGCCGCGGGGAGGTCGATGAAGCGGACGGGGCGGTCCCGGGCCTGGGCCCACCGCAGGGCGACCCACTCCGGTGAGAACGCGGCGAGCGGCCAGAACGCGGCCCGGGCCGGGTCGTCCGCCGCGTGCGCGAGCAGGGCGACGGGCGGGCGCATCCCCGGTTCGGCGGCCAGCGCGAGCAGGGCGTCCCCCTCGGGCGGTCCCTCGATCAGCACGGCCCGCGGCTGGGCCCGGTCCAGCGCGGCGCGCACCGCCCGCGCCGATCCGGGGCCGTGGTGGCGGACCCCGAGCAGCAGCGGTCCTGCGGCTCCGGGGCTCATGCCGTCACCTCCCGGCAGGCGCGGTAGAAGTCCTTCCAGCCGTCGCGCTCGCGGACGACCGCCTCCAGGTACTCCTGCCAGACGACCCGGTCGGCGGCCGGGTCGCGGACGACGGCCCCGAGGATCCCGGCGGCCACGTCGGAGGGGCGCAGGACGCCGTCCCCGAAGTGCGCGGCGAGGGCGAGGCCGCCGGTGACCACGGAGATGGCCTCGGCGGTGGAGAGGGTGCCGCTGGGGGACTTCACCTTCGTGCGCCCGTCGTCGGTGACGCCGTCGCGCAGTTCGCGGAAGACGGTGACGACTCGGCGGATCTCCTCCAGTCCCTCGGGCGCGGCCGGCAGGTCCAGGGCACGGCCCATCTGGTCGACGCGGCGGGCGACGATGTCGACCTCGGCGTCGGTGGTGGCGGGCAGCGGCAGGACGACGGTGTTGAAGCGGCGGCGCAGGGCGCTGGACAGCTCGTTGACCCCGCGGTCGCGGTCGTTGGCGGTGGCGATGAGGTTGAAGCCGCGCACGGCCTGCACCTCCTCGCCGAGCTCCGGTATCGGGAGGGTCTTCTCGGACAGGACGGTGATGAGGGTGTCCTGGACGTCGGCGGGGATGCGGGTCAGCTCCTCGACGCGGGCGGTCGCGCCCTGGGCCATGGCCCGCATCACGGGGCTGGGGACGAGGGCCTCGCGGCTGGGGCCGTGGGCGAGGAGGCGGGCGTAGTTCCAGCCGTAGCGGATGGCCTCCTCGGGGGTGCCGGCGGTGCCCTGGACCAGCAGGGTGGAGTCCCCGCTGACGGCGGCGGCGAGGTGTTCGGAGACCCAGGTCTTGGCGGTGCCGGGGACGCCGAGCAGGAGGAGGGCGCGGTCGGTGACCAGGGTGGTGACGGCGACCTCGACGATCCGGCGCGGGCCGACGTACTTGGGCGTGATGACGGTGCCGTCGGGGAGCGTGCCCCCCTGGAGGTAGGTGGCCACGGCCCAGGGGGAGAGTTTCCAGCGGGCCGGGCGGGGCCGGTCGTCGGCGGCTTCCAGGGCTTTCAGTTCGTGCGCGAAGGCGTCTTCCGCGTGCGGGCGCAGTGCCTCGGTACCGGTGCCGTTCCCGTGCGTGCTCATGGTCCCCCTCCAGTGCTCGGCAGCCGCTCCCGACTGCTGTACCCACGGTGCACCACGCCACTGACAACGCCCCTTGTTCGAGGCGTCGTTGCAGGTCAGGGCGATTGTCAGTGGGGGTCTCTACGGTGGTTTCCATGACTGAGCAGGGGGTCCGCCCGACGGCGGAACAGGTACTGGCTCTGGCTCCTGACGAGGCGTCGAGGAGGGCGGGGGCCGCGCTGGGCGCGGCGGGTCCGTGGTCGCAGACCGGAGGTTCCGCTTCCGGTGTGGTGTGGGGGGTGTGCAAGGGCAGCGGCGCCGCGTCGTACCGGACGGTCGTGGACCTGGCCGGGCCCGCGTACAAGTGCTCCTGCCCGAGCCGGAAGTTCCCGTGCAAGCACGCCCTGGGGCTGCTGCTGCTCTGGTCGGCGCAGGGCCTGGGCGAACCGGCCGGGGCGCCGGAATGGGCCGCGGACCGGCCGGCGGAGCGCGCGGCGAAGGCCGCCCGGCCGGCGGCCGGCCCGGTGGACGCCGGGGCGGCCCGCAAGCGGGCCGAGCGGCGCGCCGAGCGGGTCGGGGCGGGGGTCACCGAACTGGAGCGCCGGCTCGTGGACCTATTGCGCGGCGGGATCGCCGGCCAGGGGCAGGCGGGATACGCGCCCTGGGAGGAGACCGCGGCCCGCATGGTCGACGCCCAGGCGCCCGGACTGGCGGCGCGGGTGAGGGAGTTGGGGACAATACCCGGTTGCGGCCCCGGCTGGCCCGCCCGGATGCTTGAGGAGTGCGCGCTGCTGCACCTGCTGGACCGGGCCTGGCTGGGGGTCTCCGGACTGCCGGAGCCGTTGGCCGCGACCGTCCGGAACCGGGTGGGGCTGCCGTCCTCGGCGGAGGGGGAGCCCGTCCGGGACCGCTGGCTCGTACTCGCCCAGTACGACTCGGTGTCCCCGGACGGCCGCCTCACCACCCGCCGGACATGGCTGCGCGGGCAGGAGGGCGGACGGCCGGCGCTGGTGCTGGACTTCGGACCGCCCGGGCGGGCGCCGGGGCTGGCGCTGCCCGTCGGACTGGTGCTGGAGGCGGAGGTCCGCTTCCGGCCCGGGACGGCGGGGCTCCGGGCGGACCTGGGGGACCGCACCGCGGCCGCGGCGGCGGACACCCGGGCTCCGGCCGGGGTGAGCACGGGTGCGGCCCTGGACGCCTACGGGGCCGCGCTGCGGGAGGACCCGTGGCTGGACTCCTGGCCGGTGGTCCTGGGGCCGGTGATCCCGATACCGGGTGACGGGCCCGACGGGTCCTGGCAGCTCGCGGACGCGGACGGAGCGTGCGCGCTGCCGGTGGTGTCCGGCGGGGGCCGCTCGCGGTCCGCGCTATGGCAGCTGGCCGCCCTCTCGGGCGGTGGCCCGGTCACGGTGTTCGGCGAGTGCGGCCACCGCGGCTTCACCCCGCTGACGGCCTGGCAGCCCGGCTCGCCCGAGCCGGTGCCGCTGCTCTGAGCACGGGCACGACCCACACACAACGCAGGGGGCCTGGGGGGATCCATGCCGTCTCGCAGACCGACATGGAGGACGCGCGGGCGCGGGGGCGCCGGCGCGCAGACGAGGAGCCGGGGGGCTTTCATGAACGACAACCACGCCAGCTGAGCACCGTCGTGCGGCACGTCCGGGCTCCGGTCCCGCGGAGGGGGCGGGATCGGGCCCGGGCCCGCACGACGACGACGGACCACCGACGGGGACGGACGAGGGAGGGGCCGGATGGTCGAGGCCGACGAGGGATACGCGCACGCGGACTGGGAGGGGCTGGTCACCGCCGCGCTGCTGGGCACCGAGCGGCGGGGCGGCACACCGGAGGCGCTGCTCGACGCGGCGGCGGTGCGGACACTGCGCCGCCGCGCCGGGCTGCGGCCCGCACGGGCGGCCCGGCGGCCGGAGCCCGCACCGCGGGATCCGCGGCCCGCGCCGCCGGAAGCCGCCCGGCGGCGGCTGGCGCAACTGCTCGCGGGCCGCGGCAGCACGGGCGGCTCGGGGCGGCGGGGGGCCGCCCCGGACCTGACGGAGCTGCTGCCGCAGTGGCTGGCCGCCGCCGGGCGGCACGGCTACCGGGCGCCTTCCGCACTGGTCCCGGCGCTGCTGGACGCGGCCCGGGCCCGTACCGACCTGCGTCCGCAGGCGCTGGCCCTGGCCGGTGCGCGGGGGCTGTGGCTGGCCCGGCTGAACCCGGAGTGGCGGTTCGCGCTGCGGGGCGGCGCGGCCGGCGGGGAACTGCCCGACCCGGCCGACGGCGAGGCGGTGGCGCGGCTCTGGGAGGAGGGCCTGTTCGCGGAACGGGTCGCCCTGCTGGGCGCCGTCCGGGCCCGGGACGCGGTGGCCGCGACCCGGCTGCTGGCCGGCACCTGGGCCACCGAGCGGGCCGAGGACCGGCTGATGTTCCTCGACTCGCTGCGGACGGGGCTGTCGCTCGCGGACGAGCCCTTCCTGGAGGCGGCGCTCGGCGACCGCAGCCGCAACGTCCGGGCGACGGCCGCGGAACTGCTGTCCGCGCTGCCGGAGTCGGCGCTGGCCGGGCGGATGGCGGAGCGGGCGCTGGCCTGCGTCGGCCCGGAGGCGGTCGAACCGCCGGCGGAGTGCGACGCGGGGATGCTGCGCGACGGGGTGGTCGAGCGGCCGCCCGCCGGGCGCGGGGAGCGGGCGTGGTGGCTCGGCCAGGTGGTGGAGGCGGCCCCGCTGTCCTGCTGGCGCGAGCGGTTCGGGGGGCTGGATCCGGCGGAGATCGTGGCGCGGCCGGTGGCCGAGGGCTGGGCGGAGGAGATACACGCCGCCTGGTGCCGGGCGGCGGTGCGGCAGCGGGACGCCGCGTGGTCGAAGGCGCTGCTGGGCCCGGCGGCCGCACCGCCGGCGGCCGGCCCGGGTACGGCGTCGCTCGCGGAGCGGGCCAGGCTGCTGGAGACCCTGGCGGAGGGGGAACGGGCGGAGTGGGTCGCGGAGTTCGTGCGGGCGCACGGGCTGTCGGAGGCGTTCCAGCTGCTCGGGGTCTGCCGGGTGCCGTGGGCGGGGGCGCTGGGGCGGGCCGTGGTGGACGCGCTGGACGCGGCGCGCATCGCGGGGGGCTACCCCTGGAGCTTCAGCGGGGTGATGGGGCTGGCGGAGCGCTGCCTCGATCCCGCGGAGGCGGGGCGGCTGGAGGTCCTCACGGCCGCCGCCGATCTGCCGGACGGGGGGTCCGGGGCCGCCGCCTACTGGGCCGAGGCGTTCCAGCGGCTGGTGGCGACGCTACGGGTGCGGGGGGCGATGCTCGCGGAGCTGGCGCCGTCGTCGTAGCGCCCCCTGACCCCGATACCGCGCGCCCCCGCGCCCGGTGAGTTCAAACGCCGCGCGGGCCGGACTGCCCGCAGGGCGATTCCGGCCCGCGCGGCGGAGCCCCGTCGGCTACGCCGAGCGGACGTTGCCGTTGACCCAGTCGACGATCTCCGTCGTCGTCGCGCCGGGGGTGAAGATCGCCGCCACGCCCTTCTCCTTCAGGGGGGCGATGTCGTCCTCCGGGATGATGCCGCCGCCGAAGACCTTGATGTCCTCCGCGTCGCGCTCCTTCAGGAGCTCCAGCACGCGGACGAACAGGGTGTTGTGCGCGCCCGAGAGGATCGACAGGCCGATGGCGTCGGCGTCCTCCTGGATCGCGGTGTCCACGATCTGCTCGGGGGTCTGGTGCAGGCCCGTGTAGATGACCTCCATGCCCGCGTCCCGCAGCGCCCGCGCGATCACCTTCGCCCCGCGGTCGTGGCCGTCGAGACCCGGCTTGGCCACCACCACACGGATCGGACCGGTCACACCCATCGCACTGCCTCCCGAGTGAACGAACGTTAAGTACAGCATTGCGCACCGCACCGTTTCACGGTCAACGGGGAGGGGGAAATCACACGTGGGACGCCGTTGATCCACCTCGCCCAGTCGCCCCGCCACCGCGCCGACAGCCGCACGGCACGGTGGCGGGGCCACGTCGGCAGCCGGCACGGCCCCGCACCCAAGAGGTCCAGGGGAGGCCGTCGATGGGGCTGACGATCGCACCGCTGCCCGTCCCGCGCTCCGGTGCCGCCCTGCGGGCCGCGGTCCTGGAGGCGGTGGTCCTCGCCGGGCACATGCTCCTCTACCCGAGTGGAGTCCGGGAGGAACGCCGGGAGGAACGCGAGCCGGGGCGCGGCGCCGGGTCCGGGCAGTCGCCGCCCGTACTGCTGCTGCACGGGTTCACCGACAACCGGTCCGTGTTCGTCCTGCTGCGCCGGGCCCTCGGCGCGGGCGGCGGGCGGCGCGTGGAGACGTACAACTACTCCCCCTTCACGCGCGACCTGCGCGTCACCGCCCGCCACCTCGGCCGGCGCGTCGAGGAGCTGTGCGAGCGCAGCGGTCAGGACCGGGTGGACCTCGTGGGGCACAGCCTGGGCGGGCTGGTCGGGCGGTACTACGTCCAGCGGCTCGGCGGCGACGCCCGCGTCCGCACGCTGGTCACCCTCGGCACCCCGCACGGCGGGACCCGTGTCGCCCCCTTCATGGACGCCCATCCGCTGGTCCGCCAGATGCGCCCGGACTCCCCGGTGATGGCCGAGCTGCGGGCGCCCGCGCCCGGCTGCCGGACCCGGTACGTGGCCTTCTGGAGCGCGTTCGACGCCCTGATGGCCCCCGCCGGCACGGCCAGGATCGAGCACCCGGACCTGGACGCGACGAACATCGAGGTCACCGGCATCGGGCACCTCGCCCTTCCGGTGCACCCCGCCGTCATCACCGCCGTGCGGCGCGCGCTGGACGGTCCGGTGCGTGACGCCGGGGCCGCGGAGGGGCCGGTGAGAAAACTCCGGCCCACCGGAACCGAAGGGGAGGGGATGGTCGTCTGAGCCCCCGGAGGTTTCCGACAGGGGGGACGGATGGGGGCGGAGGGCGCTGCGTCGCGGCGCGGGCTGCTGGCGCCGGTGCTGGCGAACCTGGCCCTCGGTGTGCCCGCCGTCGTGCCGCTCCACCTGGCGTGGTGGGTGCTGACCGAGTACCTGCCGATGGACTGCCACAGCACGGCCGACCTCGCGAAACCGGACCTCGCCCACTGCGACTTCCACACCCTCGACCACTCCACGGCCGTGTGGTTCCTGCTCGTGGTGACGGGGGTGCTGCTGATCGGCGCGGTGTTCGTCGTCGACGCCGTCCTGCCGCCCGCCGCGCGCCGCGGGACCTGGCTGCGCTCGGCGGCACTGGTGCCGGTGCCCTTCGCGCTGCTGCTCGCGTACGCCTACAACACCGGATGACCCTCGGTCGAACGAATTTCGAACTCAAGGCCAAGGCTCGGTCTTTCGGCGACCGAAAGACGGCCGAATGCCCGGTTCCCGCGAGGACGAAACCCGCCGAAGATTGTCGAGGCGAGTAACCGCCGGGTACAGTCACGCCACTGCTCTCCTCCGGTGAACCTTGAGTTCCCCGGCCACCCAGGCCCCCACTGCCGAGGCGAAAGAGAAGTTGGTGAACGACCGCCCGACGTCGGGCCAGTACCCCGAAATGGGGCACGACGGCCTTTCCACCACCACTTTCGCTGGTGACCAGACCTACGTTTCCTACGAAACGCAGGGTCAGGGCTATCAGTACGTCACGGACTACGCCGCTTCCGGCAGTTATGGGACCTACGACGCGTACGGCTCGTACCCGTCCACGGCCGACACCGGCAGCTACGACTCCACCGCCTGGACCGCGCAGCAGGACTACCTCTCCAGCGTCCCGGCCCAGACCGTCCCCGAGGACACGACCGGCTCCTGGGACGCCTCCGCCTGGAACTCGGCGGACTCCGTGCATTCCGGCGGCGCCGGCTACGCGGCCGCCCCCTTCGGGTACGACCCCGCCGGCTCGGAGCAGACCGGGCAGTGGGACTTCTCCGGCTACGGGCAGGACGCCGGCGGCTACGACGCCACGACCGTCGTTCCGATGTACGCCGACGCCGAGACCCACGGCCACGCCGGCGCCCACGGCCACGCCGATGCCGGCCCCGACGCGTACGCCGACGACGAGACCTCCGTCTTCGAGCCCCTCGGCCCCGCCTTCACCACCGAGGACGACGAGCCGCAGTTCATCGACGCCGTGCACGACCTGCCCACGCAGGCGGTACCCCTCACCCCCCCCTCCCCCGCCGAGCCGCGTTCGGCGCGCCGGGCAGCCGGCGGCCGGGGCGCGGCCAAGGGCGGCGGCAAGGACAAGGCGGGCGGCAGCGCCCGGCGCCGTACGCCGGCCAAGCGGTCCGCCCTGCTGACCGTGGCGGTGCCCTCCGCCTGCGTGATGGGCGTCGCGGGAGTCGCCGCCGCCTCCGTCGGCGGACTCACCGGCGGCGACAAGCCGTCCGAGGACACGACGACGATGGCCGCCCCCGACCCGGCGTCGGTGAAGCCGGTCGCGGCGAACAACAAGCTCGACACCCAGCTGGCCGCCCTCAGCGCGGACGCCGGTGACTTCGCCGACCGGGCGAGCCGCACCCAGGAGCGCATCGACCTCAAGCTGCGCCAGGACGCGGAGAAGAAGAAGCGGGCCGAGGAGGCGGCGGCCAAGGAGGCGGCCCGCCCGAAGTTCGCGATCCCCGTCACCCAGCACGGTCTGAGCGCCATGTTCGGCCAGGCCGGCGGCATGTGGATGTCCGTCCACACCGGCATCGACTTCCCCGTCTCCTACGGCACGCCGGTCATGGCGGCCACCGACGGCACCATGCGCACCCAGTGGAACAGCGCCTACGGCAACATGGCGATCCTGACCTCCCCCGACGGCACGGAGACCTGGTACTGCCACCTCAGCAGCACCAAGATCCGGTCCGGGCAGGTCAAGGCCGGCGACGTCATCGCGTACTCCGGCAACTCGGGCAACTCCACCGGCCCGCACCTCCACTTCGAGGTACGGCCCGGTGGCGGCTCCGCCGTCGACCCCCTGGCCTGGCTGCGCAACCACGGCCTGGACCCGACGTAGGAACCGCGCCCTACAGCTTCTGCACCGGCGCGTAGCGCAGGAGCAGGCGCTTCGGCTTGTCGTCCCCGAAGTCGATGGTGGCCTGAGCGTCCGCGCCGGCGCCCCGGACCTCCATGACGGTGCCCAGCCCGAACTGGTCGTGCGTGACCCGGTCCCCGACGGCCAGCGCGATGACCGGCTTGTCGGCGGCGCGTCGCGTCGCGAACCCGGACGGGCCGGAGGAGCGGGAGCGCGAGGAGGACAGGAAGGCCTCGGGCGAGGTCCCGAAGGACCCCTTCCCGGAGGACGACGCGCCGTAGCCGGAACCGCGCACCGGCCCGGCCGGCTTCTGCGCGGCGCCCGTCCGCTTCCACTGGAGGTACTCGGCCGGGATCTCCTCCAGGAACCGCGAGGGCGGGTTGTAGGAGGGGGTGCCCCAGGCGCTGCGCATGCTGGAACGGGTCAGGTACAGCCGCTCGCGGGCGCGGGTGATGCCGACGTAGGCGAGGCGGCGCTCCTCCTCCAGTTCCTTGGTCTGGCCGAGCGCGCGCATGTGCGGGAAGACCCCGTCCTCCATGCCGGTCAGGAAGACCACCGGGAACTCCAGGCCCTTGGCGGTGTGCAGGGTCATCAGCGTGATGACGCCCGAGCCGTCCGGGTCCTCGTCCGGGATCTGGTCGGAGTCGGCGACGAGCGCGACCTGCTCCAGGAACTCGGCCAGGGTGCCCGGGGACTCCTCGTCCCTCGCCTGCTCGAATTCGAGGGCGACGGCCGCGAGCTCCTGGAGGTTCTCGATCCGGGTCTCGTCCTGCGGGTCGGTCGAGGCCTGGAGCTCGGCGAGGTAGCCCGTGCGCTCCAGGACCGCCTCCAGCACCACGGCCGGGCCGGCGCCGGAGTCGACGATGGTGCGCAGCTCCTCCATCAGCGTGTTGAACCGCTTGACGGCGTTGGTGGAGCGGGCGGCCATGCCGAAGGCCTCGTCCACCCGGCGCAGGGCCTGCGGGAAGGTGATCTTCTCGCGGAGCGCGAGGGCGTCGATCATCGCCTCGGCGCGCTCGCCGATGCCGCGCTTGGGCACGTTGAGGATGCGGCGCAGCGGGACGTTGTCCTCGGGGTTGGCCAGGACGCGCAGGTAGGCCAGGACGTCCCGGACCTCCTTGCGCTCGTAGAAGCGGACGCCGCCGACGACCTTGTAGGGCAGGCCGACCCGGATGAAGATCTCCTCGAACACGCGGGACTGGGCGTTCGTCCGGTAGAAGATCGCGACGTCGCCGGCCTTGGCGTCGCCCGCGTCCGTCAGCCGGTCGATCTCGTCGGCGACGAACTGGGCCTCGTCGTGCTCGGTGTCGGCGACGTAGCCGGTGATGCCGGCACCGCTGCCGGCCTGGGTCCACAGGTTCTTGGCGCGGCGGTTCTCGTTGCGCTCGATGACGGCATTGGCGGCGGAGAGGATCGTCTGCGTGGAGCGGTAGTTCTGCTCCAGCAGGATCGTCTTGGCGTCCTTGTAGTCCTCCTCGAACTGGAGGATGTTGCGGATGGTCGCGCCGCGGAAGGCGTAGATCGACTGGTCGGCGTCGCCCACGACGCACAGCTCGGCGGGCGGCAGGTCCGGGTAGCCGGGGCCGACCAGCTCGCGCACCAGCGTGTACTGGGCGTGGTTGGTGTCCTGGTACTCGTCGACCAGGACGTGCCGGAAGCGGCGCCGGTAGTGCTCGGCCACGTCCGGGAAGGCCTGGAGGAGGTGGACCGTGGTCATGATGATGTCGTCGAAGTCGAGGGCGTTGGCCTCGCGCAGCCGGCCCTGGTACATCGCGTACGCCTGGGCGAGCGTCTTCTCGAATCCGTCGGCCGCCTGGCCGGCGAAGGCGTCCTCGTCGATGAGCTCGTTCTTCAGGTTCGAGATCTTGGCGTTGAAGGACTTGGGCGGGAACTTCTTCGGGTCCAGGTCCAGGTCGCGGCAGACCAGCGCCATGAGGCGCTTGGAGTCGGCGGCGTCGTAGATCGAGAACGAGGAGGTGAAGCCGAGGCGCTTGGACTCGCGGCGCAGGATGCGCACGCACGCGCTGTGGAAGGTGGAGACCCACATGGCATTGGCGCGGGGGCCGACCAGGTTCTCGACGCGCTCCTTCATCTCGGCCGCGGCCTTGTTGGTGAAGGTGATCGCCAGGATCTGGCCGGGGTGGACGTGCCGCGCGGACAGCAGGTGCCCGATGCGGTGGGTCAGCACCCGCGTCTTGCCGGAGCCGGCGCCGGCCACGATGAGCAGCGGGGAGCCCGCGTGCACCACGGCGGCGGCCTGCTGCTCGTTCAGCCCGTCCAGGAGCGTCGCGGGGTCGATGACCGGCCGGGGGGCGCCGTTGCGGTAGTACGCGTCCGCGCCCGCGGGCAGGTCGAAGCGGCCGCCGAACAGGTCGTCCGCGCCCTCCTCGGGGGCGTGGTGCTCCTCGGGCGGCGGGGGGACCTCGTCGGAGGGGGTGAGGTCGGCCAGGAAGCTGTCGTCAAAGAGGCTGCTCATCGCCATCCGAGTCTAGGGGGCGGGACCGACAGCCGGTCCCGCCCCGGGGAAATCCGCCGTCGGGAGCGCGAAGGGCACCCCGTAGGCTCGGCGCCATGACTGTCCTCACCCACGCCTTCGTCGGCCTGCACATCATCGGCATAGCCTCGCTCCTGGGCGGCTTCCTGACCCAGATGAAGGCGATGGGCGCCGGCACCGCCCGCTTCGTGCCCGCGATGCTGCACGGCGCCCTGACCATGCTCGTCACCGGTGTGCTGCTGGTCGGCTTCCACGAGATGGGCGACGGGGCACCCCTGAACAACATCAAGATCGGCGTGAAGCTGGCGGTCCTCTTCGTGATCCTGGCGCTCGTCTACGTCAAGCGTGACGAGGAGCACGTCGAGAAGGGGCTCTTCGGCGCGGTCGGCGGACTGACCATCGCCAATGTCTTTATCGCCGTCCTCTGGCACTGACCGGTCCCGTCCGGCCATCGGCGATCAGCCGCAGCCAGTACCGATCAAGTCGTCATCCGGCCGTGACCTCCAGGTTTAGCGTCCTCCCCCGAGACCCCGGGACCGACGGAAGGACGTGAGGCCCCCTTGGCCAGTCATCGAAAGCCCAGGCAGCGCCCGTTCTCCGGCGGCACCGTCCGGACCGCGGCCACCCTCGCCCTCGCGGGCGCTGCCACCGCCACCGCCTTCGAAGGCACCTCGCACGCCGAGCCCCGGCAGACCCCGACCCAGGTCAAGGCGGAGGTCGACCGGCTCTACGAGGAGGCCGAGGCCGCGACCGAGCGCTACAACGGCGCGAAGGCCGAGGCGGACGAGGCCGAGCGGGCCTTGAGCGGGCTCCAGGACGAGGCCGCCCGCAAGGCCGACCGGCTCGGCGCCGCCCGCAGCTCGCTCGCCGCCGTCGCCGCGGGCCAGTACCGCACCGGCGGCCTGGGCCCCGCCCTCCAGCTCGCGCTCGCCTCCGACCCCCAGGACTACCTGGAACGGGCCTCCCTCCTCACCCGGGCCGGCGACCGGACCGCCGCCGAGGTGGCCTCCGTACGGCGCGGGCTCGACGAGGTCGGCCGGCTGCGCGCACAGGCCGACGGGCGCCTGAAGGACGTCCGCGCCCGGCGGGACGGGCTCGCCCGGCAGAAGGCCGCCATCGAGGACAAGCTGGCCACCGCCCAGCGGCTGCTGGCCCGGCTCGGCGCCGAGGAGCGGGCCGCCTACGAGGCCCAGCACGGCGGCGGCCCGGACGCCCCGGCCGGCCGGCCCCCGGGCACGGCGCCCGCCGCGCAGCCGGGCTCCCCCGTACCGGCCCCCGCGGACGGTTCGCGCGCCGCCCGCGCGGTGGCGTTCGCGTACGGGGCGATCGGCAAGCCGTACGTGTGGGGGGCGACCGGCCCGGGCTCGTTCGACTGCTCGGGCCTGACCCAGGCGGCCTGGCGCGCGGCCGGGGTCTCCCTGCCCCGCACCACCTACACCCAGATCAACGCCGGCCGGCGGGTTACCCGCGACCAGCTGGCCCCCGGCGACCTGGTGTTCTACTACTCCGGGATCACGCACGTGGGCCTGTACGTCGGGGGCGGACAGATCGTCCACGCCCCGCGCCCCGGTTCCACGGTCCGGCTGGCGCCGGTCGACTCGATGCCCTGGGCCGGGGCGTCCCGCCCGGCATAGCCGTACGGCCGGTCAGGGCGCCTTGACGGTCTGGCTGAGCCAGCCGAAGGTCTGCGGCAGCTGCTTGGACCAGGACTCCAGGTTGTGCCCGCCGGTGACCTTCTCCGCGTGCACGGTGGTCGGGCTCACGGCGAGCCCCTTGAGGTCGGTGCCGGACAGGTAGCCGTCCTGCTCGGCCCCCGACATCCACAGCGCGACCGCGGGTGGCGCGGGCTGGGCCTTGAGCAGCTCCTTCAGGTTGTGCGTGCGGCGCAGTTCGGGATCCTTGGCGACCAGCGAGGTGGGCTCCTGGCCGGGGTCGTTGTAGCCGGACAGCGAGACGGCCGCCCCGTAGCGGTCGGGGTGGAGGATGGCCAGCTTGGCCGCGCAGTAGGCGCCCGCCGAGTAGCCGGCCACGCCCCAGGTGCGGGGGTCGTCGGAGGCGCGGAAGTTTCCGGTGACCATCGTGCGGACGTCGACGCTGAACCAGCTGTCGGCGTTGACCTTGCCGGGGAGGTTGGCGCATCCGGTGTCGGCGTTGCCGAGCAGCATGGCGCGCGGGGAGACCAGGATGAACGGCTGGACCTTGCCCTCCTTCATCAGCGGCTCCAGCACCTCGTGCGCCTTGAGCCCCTGGAACCAGGACTTGCCCGTGCCGGGTATGCCGGGGATCAGCTCGACGACCGGGAACTTCCGGTCCTTGTAGGCCGGGTCGTCGTACTGCGGCGGCAGCCACACCATGACGTCGCCCTTGACCCCGGAGACCTTCCCGTCGAGCTCGGTCTTCCTCACGCGTCCGCCGAGCCCTTCGACGGGCTGGAAGTCCTGGCGGACCTTGGGCTCCTGCCTGACCTGCTCGGCCTTCTTGCCGCCCATGCCGTCGGGGCCGAGGTCGGGCGCGGACTGCACGTAGCTGCCGGTGCCCATCAGGTCGCCCCAGGAGGCGTAGAAGTTCATGTCCCGGTTGACCGCGACGAAGACCAGGGCCACGGCGGTGACCTGCGCGAACACCACCATCAGCCCGCGGACCGCCAGGCGCGCGGCGGCGGGGCCGCGGACCTTGCCCCACACGGTCAGCGGCAGGACGACGGCGATCAGCGTCAGGCCGATCACCGTCGCGAAAAGAGGGGTCCCCGTCAGGCTCATCACGCCACCCAAGAGGCCGGCGCGACGCCGTCCGGTTGCCCTCCCCGGCTGCGTCGTGGATCACACCCGGGGCCTGGCCCCGGGGTGTCATCCCCGGTTCATCCGCAGGTCAGACCAGGCGGCGCGCGGTCGCCCAGCGGGTCAGCTCGTGCCGGTTGGAGAGCTGGAGCTTCCTCAGCACGGCCGAGACGTGGGACTCGACCGTCTTCACCGAGATGAACAGCTGCTTGGCGATCTCCTTGTACGCGTACCCGCGCGCGATCAGCCGCAGCACCTCGCGCTCGCGCTGGGTGAGCCGGTCCAGGTCCTCGTCGACCGGCGGGGCGTCGGTGGAGGCGAAGGCGTCGAGGACGAAGCCGGCCAGCCGCGGCGAGAACACCGCGTCCCCGTCCTGGACCCGGAAGACGGAGTCCACCAGGTCGGTGCCGGTGATGGTCTTGGTGACGTAGCCGCGCGCGCCGCCCCGGATGACCCCGATGACGTCCTCGGCGGCGTCCGACACCGACAGGGCCAGGAAGCGCACCGGGTTCTCCGCGGCCGCCATCAGCGGGGCGCAGCGGCGCAGCACCTCGACGCCGCCGCCGCCGGGCAGGTGCACGTCCAGGAGGACCACCTCGGGGCGGGTGGCGGTGATGACGGTGACGGCCTGGTCCACGTCGGCCGCCTCACCGACGACCTCGACGCCGGTGCGGGCCGTCTCCCCGATCTCGGCCTGGACGCCCGTGCGGAACATGCGGTGGTCGTCGACCAGCACCACCCGGACCCTCCTGGCCCCGTCGTCCACAGCGCTGCCCCCGGTCGTGCCCGTCGTGCCCGTCATGCCGCGTTCGCCACCCTCTCCATCTCCAGTTCGACTTCCGTGCCGCCGTCGGGCGCGGACCGCAGCCGGGCGGTCCCGCCGTTGCGCTGCATCCGGCCGATGATCGATTCTCGTACGCCCATGCGGTCGCCCGGTACCGCGTCGATGTCGAAGCCCGGTCCCCGGTCCCGTACGGACACGAACACCGTGCGCCCCTCCACCTCCGCGTACACCTGGACGGGGCCGCCCTCGCCACCGTACTTGGCGGCGTTGACCATCGCCTCGCGCGCGGCCTGCATCTGTGCGCCCAGCTTCTCGTCCAGCGGGCAGTCGCCGACGACGACCACCTCGATGGGGACGCCGTGGTGGTCCTCGACCTCGGCGGCGGCCTTCTTCACGGCCTCGGCGAGGGTGGCCGGCTCCTCGGCCTCGTCCTTGCCGGTGCCCTCGGGCTTGTACAGCCAGTTGCGCAGCTCCCGCTCCTGGGCGCGGGCGAGGCGGCGGACCTCGCCGACGTCCTCGGCGTTGCGCTGGATCAGGGTGAGGGTGTGCAGCACGGAGTCGTGGACGTGGGCGGCGACCTCGGCGCGCTCCTGGGCGCGGATGCGCATCAGCCGCTCCTCGGAGAGGTCCTGGGTCATCCGGATCAGCCAGGGCCCGGCGAGCAGGGCGATGCCGACGAGGACCGCGAGGACGGCGGTGAGGAGGTTGCCGAGCTGGGCGGCGGAGCCCCGTACGACGATGAAGACGGTCAGGCCCACGCCGACGAGCACCACTCCGGCGAGCGCCCGGGCCAGCTGGAGCATCCGCTTCTGGCGGGCGCCGGCGGGGTTCCAGTGCTCGCGGCGGGCGTTGTCGGCCTGCCGCCAGACGAGGACGACGCCGGCCCCGACGAGCAGGGTGGGCCAGATGTAGCGGCCGTTGGCGCCGCCGACGCGCAGCTGGGAGAAGAAGATGCCGGTGCCGACGGCCAGGGCGATCAGCCCGGACACCGCCCCCTTGTCGGGCTTGCGCAGGCGCCGGCTGCCGTCGGCGAGGGTCTCGAAGAAGGAGTGGTGTCCGGTGCTGCCGCCGACGCCGAGCGGGACGAAGACCCAGAAGGCGGCGTACAGCAGCACGCCCAGACCGTCGCCCCACAGGAACATGGCGAGGAAGGCGAGCCGGATCCACAGGACGGGCAGCCCGAGGTGCCCGGCGAGGCCGCGCGCGACTCCGCCGAGCATCCGTCCGTCGGCGCTGCGGTACAGCCTGCGCGGCGGGACGTCGTCGGTGTCGGGGGCGTGCGGGGCACGGGCGGCTGCTGCTGGTGGCATGTCACCAAGGGTCACACGGCGGGGCGCGGGGCGGCATCAGGGCCTCCCCCCACTTCCGTCGGGGGGATATCAGGGTTGCGCCAGGGTCGGGCCCGGTGCCGGGCGGCCGGACGGCCGGTCACCATGGACCCATGACCGACGTACACGACGCCCCGCCCGCTGATCCCGGGGCACCGGCACCCGCCGAGCGGCCACCCCTGCGGCGCAGCAGGCGCGACAAGGTCCTCGCGGGCGTCTGCGGCGGCCTCGGCCGGTATTTCGACCTCGATCCGGTGGTGTTCCGGGTCGTGCTCGGCGTGCTCGCCGTCACCGGCGGCGTCGGCCTCGTCTTCTACGGCTTCGCCTGGCTGCTGCTGCCCCTGGAGGGCGAGGAGGAGGGCGAGGGCCGCAAGCTGCTGACCGGCCGCGTCGAAGGGACCACCCTGGCCGCGGTGTTCAGCGCCCTGGTGGGCTGCGCCCTGTTCCTGTCGATGCTCGACAACGGGGTGCTGGGCGGCTTCTCCGTCCTGGTCGTCCTGGCGCTCGGCGGGGCCGCGTACTGGTCCCAGCGCCACCGCCAGGCCGGCGCCGACCCCGAGGCGGAGGCCCCGGGCACGCACCGCCCTGCGCCGCCGGAGACCCAGGCGCCGCCCGCGCCGAGCAGCCCGTCGTGGTGGCGCGATCCGCTCGTGAAGGACGGCACCACCGGCCCGGTCGGCTCCTCCGGCTACCTGTGGGGCCCGGACGACGCCGCCGACGACCGCCCCGGTGCGGCGTCCGGCGGCGCCCCGGTGCCGCCGCGGCCGGCCGGCGGGGCCGGGCAGGGGCGCGGCGGGATCGGCGGCCGCGTCTTCGTCCTCGCCCTGCTGGCGGGCGGCGCCGGCACGGCCGCCGTGTGGCACGGCAGCCCGCTGGGGCACGCCCTCCAGGTCGGCCTGGCCTGTGCGCTGGCCGTGTTCGGGCTGGGGCTGGCCGTCAGCTCCGTCAAGGGCCGCACCGGCTTCGGCACGATCCTGCTGGGCCTGGTCACCGCCGTCCTGCTCGCGGCGGCCACCGCCCTGCCGCGCGAGGTGAGCACCGACTGGCACGACGTCGACTGGCGTCCGGCCGCGGTGGCCGACGTCCGGCCCCTCTACTCCTCCGGGACCGGCCTGGCCACGCTCGACCTGAGCCGCCTGGACGTCCCGAAGGGCACCACCGTGTCCGTCCGCGCCTCCATCGAGGCGGGCCGGCTGAAGGTGATCGTCCCCCGGGAGGTCACCGCGCGGGCCGACGTCTCCATCGACCTGGGCGACATCCAGCTCCCCGGGGACCGCTCCGTGCGGATCAAGAGCGGTGGCGAGAACCGGCAGGCGACCCTGCCCCCCACCGCCGGCACCGAGGCCGGCGGGACGATCGAGCTGCACCTGGACGCGGGTGTGGGACAGGTGGAGGTGGCCCGTGCGGCGTCATGAGTTCCAGCCGGGACGGCTGCTGGCCGGTCTCGTCCTGACCGCGGCGGGCGTGCTGTACCTGCTCGACGCGACCGGCAGGACCGACCTGCCGTGGTTCCTGGTGGTGCCGATGGCCGTGGGCGGTCTCGTCCTGGCCGCCCTGGTGGGGCTGGTGACCTACGCCGTACGGCGTGACCGGCGCGACCGGATCAGCGAGTCCAGGGACCAGTAGGGCGCCCCGGCCAGCACCAGCGGGATCCAGGCCATCAGGTACACCAGGTCGTTGCCGTAGTAGTACGGGGTCACGGCCCAGGAGACGGTGAGCCACAGGCTCAGCGAGATCAGCGCCCCGCCCGCGGCCGCGAGCCGGGTCAGCAGCCCGGCGAGGACGCCCAGGCCGACGAGGAGCTCCCCGAGGGCGATGGCGTAGCCGAAGCCGGCGGGGGCGTTCAGGGCGAGGTCCACCAGGGCGGGGATGCCGGCGGTGTCGCGCACGCCGCGCATCTGCTCGCCGATGGAGCCGGGGCCGGATCCGGAGAAGAAGCCGGACGAGGTCAGTTTGTCGAGGCCCGCGTAGACGAAGGTCACGCCGAGGAAGATCCGCAGCGGGAGGAGGGCGTGGCGGGAGGCGAGTTCTCCCCACGGTGTGGACCGCACACCGGAAGGGACGTCAGTTCGGTTCACGCAGCCATGTCTACCCGCTTCATTCGGCCACGTCGATGACGCACCGGTTGGATTCCACCCCTGCGGCGGTGACCACCTGGACGTCGACCCGGCCCGGCTCCACCTCCGCGGGCACCGGCACGGTCAGCACCGTGTCCGAGGGGTTCACGAATCCGCCGGACACCGGGACCAGCGGAACGTGCACGTGGACCATGCCCACCCGCACCACCAGCCGGGCCAGCATCTCCGGAGTCCGCGCGCCGGGCGGCACGAAACCGACGCCCCGGATCTCGATGTCGTCGCCGGGGCGGACCGCCGCGTCGATGTCCCCCGGCTCCCGCCTGCGGACCACCGACAGCACCAGCGGACGGCTGCCCTCGGCGTACTTCGCCGACAGGTACACCGCCGCCGACAGCGCCACCAGCAGGGCCAGCGCCCACGGCAGCTGCGGCAGCCGGTCGGGGAACCGGGCCAGCGACACCGCCGCGTAGGCCAGCACCACCGTGGAGACAAGCACGTACTGCGCGTCCGGGAAACTCCCGCGGCCGTCGTCGTCGGTCAGCAGGTCCACCCCGCGCGGCCGGTCCGCCGGCAGCTTCTGCAGCCGCTGCCCCATGATCCGTACGGAGACCACCCGGCGCACCAGCACCGCCACCCCCGACGTCAGCGCGACCACCGCCAGCAGCGGCAGCGCCCGCCGCAGCGCGAACCCCTGGTACAAGGCCTCCCGTTCGGGCCCGGGCAGGGAGGCGGCCAGCCGCAGCGCGGGCAGCAGCGCCGCGAACGCCGTCAGCACCACCCAGGCGCTGGGCACGGCCTTGGAGGTGGACAGCCGGTTGTCCTCGCCCACCACCGGGGCCAGCAGCCCGCCCCGCAGCGACTGCGCGCGGGCCGCGACGGTCAGCAGTCCGGCCAGCACCAGCGCGGCCAGCAGCCCGGCCGTGCGGGCGGTGGACCAGCCGGTGCCGAGCGCGGTGCCGACCTGCACCAGCAGCAGCACCCCCGCGGCGATCCACAGGGCGAGGACGGCCCGCCGGGAGAACAGGTACAGCCAGGAGTTCCCGGCCTCCCGTCCCCGGTCGGCGACCGTACGGGCGGACAGGGTCAGCTCGTCGGACACCCACTGGCGGGAGGCGCCCAGGGAGTGGGCCACGGCGGGCGGCACCCCCTGCCCGGCGGCGAACTCGTCGCGCTTCTCCAGGAAGGCGGCGACCGCGCGCCGGTGTCCCTCCCGCGCGCAGTCGTCGCAGGCGCAGACGGCGGTATGGGTACTCCGGGACATCTCTTGGACAGCCACGTGCGTGCCGCCTCTCTGAACTACGGTGCGATGCCAGCGAATTGTGCACCACTGGGGCAGTGCTCCGGATTGCGCACGATGTCAGAGCAGGTGATTAACGGTTCATGATGTTGACGTCACGGGTCCGCCGCCGTCCGCGACCGTCTGCCACAGCGGCTGGTAGCTCGCCCACGCGGCCAGATCGCCCCCGAACCGCTCCCGGGTGGCGACCGCTCCGTGGTGGTCGATCAGCACCGGCTTCCCGGCGGCCCGCGCGATCAGCTGCACCTGTGCCGCCCGCTCCGCGGCGACGAACCACCACACCGCCGCGTCCACCGACCCGCCCACCGTCAGCAGCCCCCGGTTGCGCAGGATCAGCGCCTTGTACGGGCCCAGCGCGCGGGCGACCCGCAGCGGGTCCTCCGCGCCCAGGTACTCGTCCATCAGGGCGTGATCCTCGTAGAAGGCGCAGGCCTCCTGGCTGACCGGGGCCAGCAGCTCGCCGAGACAGGCCAGCGCCCTGCCGTACGGGGCCTGCGTGCGGACGACGGACACCACCTCGGGCCGCGCCCGGTGCACGGCCGCGTGCACGGCGAACGCCAGCTGGTTGACCCGCCGCCCGCCCCGCACCACCCGCCCGTCCCCGTCGACCAGCAGCAGGTCCTCGGGGCCCAGACGGGCGAAGGCCCGGCCGAAGGGGTTCACCCAGTAGCAGTCCGCGAACTCCGGGTCCCGGACGGAGACGTGCCCGGCGACCCCGTCCTCGTACCCGAGCCGGCCCAGCAGCCGCAGCGCCCCGGCGAGCCGCTCCTTGCGGTGGGCGCGCTCCCCGGCCGGGTCCGCGTGCACGGGCGGCATCTCGAACGCCAGCCGCTCCACCGGCACGGGAACGGGCGCGGGAACGGGCGCGGGCGCGGGCTGCTCGAGCATGGGCCCTCCTTCCGTCCGCGGCGCAAGGTACCGGCGCGGGGGTGAAGTGGCCAGAGGAACGGCGAAGCCGCCGCCCCCGGAAGAGGGGAGCGGCGGCTTCGCGTCAGGCACGGCGGCGGGAGACTACTCCCACTCGATGGTGCCCGGGGGCTTGCTCGTGCAGTCGAGGACCACGCGGTTGACGTCCTTGACCTCGTTGGTGATGCGGGTCGAGATCCGGGCCAGCACCTCGTACGGCATGCGGGTCCAGTCGGCCGTCATCGCGTCCTCGGACGAGACCGGGCGCAGCACGATCGGGTGGCCGTAGGTGCGGCCGTCACCCTGGACGCCCACGCTGCGGACGTCGGCGAGCAGGACGACCGGGCACTGCCAGATCTCCCGGTCCAGGCCGGCCGCGGTCAGCTCGTGGCGGGCGATGGCGTCGGCCTCGCGCAGCAGGTCCAGGCGCTCCTTGGTGACCTCGCCGACGATGCGGATGCCGAGGCCGGGGCCGGGGAAGGGCTGGCGCTGGACGATCTCCTCGGGCAGGCCGAGCTCCTGGCCGACCATCCGGACCTCGTCCTTGAACAGCTGGCGCAGCGGCTCGACGAGCTCGAACTCGATGTCGTCGGGGAGGCCGCCCACGTTGTGGTGGGACTTGATGTTGGCCGTGCCGGTGCCGCCGCCGGACTCCACGACGTCCGGGTACAGGGTGCCCTGGACCAGGAAGGCCACCGCCGGGCCGTCCTCCTGGAGGATCTCCAGCTGGGCCTGCTCGAAGACGCGGATGAACTCGCGGCCGATGATCTTGCGCTTGGTCTCGGGGTCGGAGACGCCGGCCAGCGCGGTCAGGAAGCGTTCCTGCGCGTCGACGACCTTCAGCTGGACGCCGGTGGCCGCGACGAAGTCCTTCTCGACCTGCTCGGTCTCGCCCTTGCGCATCAGGCCGTGGTCGACGTAGACACAGGTCAGCTGGGAGCCGATGGCCTTCTGGACGAGCGCCGCGGCGACCGCGGAGTCCACGCCGCCGGACAGGCCGCAGATGGCGCGCTTGTCGCCGACCTGCGCCTTGATCGCCGCGATCTGCTCCTCGACGATGTTGCCGGTGGTCCAGGTGGGCTTCAGGCCCGCGCCCCGGTAGAGGAAGTGCTCCAGGACCTGCTGGCCGTGCGTGGAGTGCATCACCTCGGGGTGGTACTGCACGCCGTACAGCTTCTTCTCGTCGTTCTCGAAGGCCGCGACCGGGACGACGTTCGTCGACGCGGTGACGCTGAAGCCCTCCGGGGCGGCGGAGCAGGCGTCGCCGTGGGACATCCACACGGACTGGTGCTCGGGGGTGCCCTCGAACAGGGTCGAGCCGGGCTTCGAGACGGACAGCGGGGTGCGGCCGTACTCGCGGGCGCCGGTGTTGTCGACGGTGCCGCCGAGGGTGGTCGCCATCAGCTGGAAGCCGTAGCACATGCCGAAGACGGGCACGCCGGACTCGAACAGGGCGCGGGCGTCGTCCAGGCGCGGGGCGCCCTCCTCGTAGACGGAGGACGGGCCACCGGAGAGGATGATCGCCTTCGGGTCCTTGGCGAGCATCTCGGCCACGGGCATCGTGCTGGGCACGATCTCGCTGTAGACGCGGGCCTCGCGGACGCGGCGGGCGATGAGCTGGGCGTACTGCGCGCCGAAGTCGACGACGAGGACCGTGTCCGGGGCGCTGTCGTGGGCGGCGGAGGGTGCTTCTGGCACGGGGACGGCCTTCCGGCGGAAAGTGGTGGCTGTTTTGTCGATTCTACCGGTGGCGCCGGCCGCCCCTTTGTCGCACCATCCGAGGCCCACGTCACGGCCGGACCGCGTCTCAGCATCCGGGCCCGGTTGGCCGGGGCGCGGGCGGGGGGGCCATAATCCACACCATGCGCAAGCAGCTGAGCTTCCTCTTTACCTATGGCACCGGCCGGTCCGGTCGCCATGGGTCATCGTGATGCTCGCTTGAGCCGCTGACTTCCCAGAGCGCCCCGGTCCGACAGGACCGGGGCGCTCCGCGTTTCCGCTCCTGCCGGCCACGACCACAGGAGAGACCCCCATGAGCACCGTCACCACCACCGTCACCACCCCCGAGCAGCTGATCGCCGACTCCCGGGAGCGGATCGACGCCCTCGACGACCGGATCATCGGGCTGATCCAGGAGCGGATGGCCGTCTCGGCCGTCATCCAGGAGGCCCGGATCGGCGCGGGCGGCCGGCGCGTGCACCTCTCGCGGGAGATGGAGGTGCTGTCGCACTTCAGCGACGCCCTCGGCAAGCCCGGGACCGGGCTCGCGATGACCCTGCTGGAGCTGTGCCGGGGCCGCGTCTGAGGGCGCGGGCGCCCGTTCGTCACCCGTCCGGACCGTGTCCGGTCCCGGGCGGCCTTCGTTGAGGGGGGTGTCCGCGCCCGCCAGGCGCGGGACCGCACCACCACGCGTGGCTCCGCGGGAGCGGTGAGACGTGACGCCCGACGGCGTGCGTCGTGGGACCCCGCTCCCCCACGTGACCGGACGGCAGGGGACAGCAGCCCGGTCACCCCGAAAAGAACGGCCGGCCCGGGGGACGCCCCGGGGCGGCCGTTCGTCGTGCGAGGGGTGCGCGCCCTTACGCGTGACCGCCCTTGCGGCGGCGGGCGGAGAGGAACAGGGCGCCGCCGACCGCGACCAGCGCGGCCGCGCCGAGGCCGACCAGGCCGGCCTGGCTGCCGGTGGAGGCCAGCGGGCCGTCGCTCTTGCCGCCGTTCGCGGTGCCACCGCCGCCGGCCGAGGCGCTCGGGGAGGCCGAGGCGCTCGCGGAGGCGCTCGGCGAGGGGCTGCCCGAGGGGCTCGGGCTGGGGCCGGTGGCCGTCGGGTTCGCCGTGAAGAGGGCGAGGTTGTTGGCCAGGACCGGGTCGAAGGAGTGCCGCTGCGGCTCGCCCTTCGGGCCGGGCGCGCCGACCCGGATGGCGCCGTGGGCGTCCTTGACCGCCGTCTCGATCTTCAGGTCGAAGGGGAACTCGACGTTCTCGCTCTCCAGCACGGAGGGCGCGGTGGCGCACCGGTAGTGGGACTCGCTCACCGGGCGGCAGGCGGCGGGGACGGTGACGGCCTTCAGGCCCTTCGGGAGCTCGACGTCGACCACGGCCGCCGGGGTGCCGTCACCCCGGTCGGCGATCCAGGCCGGGCCGTTGTTGCGTATCGCGACGACGGCCTTGGAGGTGGTGCCGGCGGCGCCCTTGACCGTGAGCGGCTCGGCCTCGAAGTCCGCGGTGTTCTGGACGGTGAGGGCGCTCACGCGCTTGTTGTCGGCCGGGTTGAGGTCCGGGCCGTGCTCGGCGAGCGGGGCGGTGGCCGCCGCCTTGCGGGCGATCAGCTTCCGCGCCGCCTTGCCCGCCGCGCCGTCGGCCTTCGGCTGGTCGGCGCCGGTCTTGCCGGAGTCCGCCTGGGCCTTCTGCGGGAGGGGCGCCGGGTAGATACCGTAGCCGAACCGCTCGCTCAGGCCGTTCGCGCCGGCCTTGAGGTGCAGCGGGCTGTCGCCGGCCAGTTCGTAGGAGGCCTTGGCCTCGAAGTCGCCCTCGATGGTGCAGACGACGCTGGTCGCGGTGCGGGTGGTGCGGTAGGTGCAGTTGTCGTACCGCTCCGGGAGTTCCAGGCCGCGGCTGGCCTCCAGCTCCAGGACGACGCCCTTGGCCGGCTCGTTGCCGTGGTTGGCGAACGTCAGCGGCAGGGGCTGGCTCTCGCCCGGCTTGAGGTCCTTCTTGAGCTTCATCTCCCCCATGACCAGGTCGGGCGCGCCGACCTTGATGCCGGTGGCCAGGGCGGGGGTGACGGTGGCGCCGGCGGCCGTGCCGGTCACCCCGACCACGCCGACGCCGGTGCCCTTCCCGGGGGTGACCTCCAGGTCCACGCCGGCCGGGACGCCGGGGCGCAGGCCCTGCTGCTTGCAGACGAGCGTGGCGCCGGCGGGGACGCACTTCTTGACCGCCGCGCGCGGGTTCTCCTGGACGGTGGCCACGCCGCCCAGCTTGGAGAGGTCGACGGTCAGGGTGAACTCCCCGTCGAAGGTCTCGACCCCGGCCGGGGCCTCCAGCCGGTAGTTCAGCGCCGCCGGCGTCGGCGAGCCCGTCGCGGGGGCGGGCGGGAGGACGAGGCCGGGCGGCCCGGTCAGGCGGAAGACGGGTTCCGCGGCGTTCGCGGCGGTGGCGGGGAGGGTGACGAGTCCCGCGGCCGCCAGGCCGCACGCGGCCAGCAGGGAGATGCGCTGTCTCATGTCCCGTGTGACCGCCGGACGGGCGCCTCGGTTGCACGGTTGGTCGTGTGACCGACACCACAGCTTCACCCAAAGCATTCCGGTACAACCTTTTCCGGCGACCGCCTGTCGACTTCTGTACCGGGGGGGGGGGGGGGGGGGGGGGGGGGGGGGGGGGGGGGGGGGGGGGGGGGGGGGGGGGGGAGGAAGTGTGTTTTTTTGGTTTGGGGGGGGGGGGGGGAAGGGAGAGGGA